>NZ_CEYLVT010000010.1:60217-60300 GCF_982860115.1 Moorena sp. | reverse complement strand
GCTGGTTATCGAGTTGCTGGTTATCGAGTTGTTCGTTATCCGGTTGCTGGTTATCCGGTTGCTGGTTATCGAGTTGCTGGTTA
>NZ_CEYLVT010000010.1:0-60117 GCF_982860115.1 Moorena sp. | reverse complement strand
TCGAGTTGTTCGTTATCCGGTTGCTGGTTATCGAGTTGTTCGTTATCCGGTTGCTGGTTATCGAGTTGTTCGTTATCCGGTTGCTCGTGATCAAGTTGTTCGTTATCCGGTTGCTCGTGATCAAGTTGTTCGTTATCCGGTTGCTGGTTATCGAGTTGGTAGTTAGCATTTTTAACCTTCAACTCGGAAGACCCAACACCGTTCAACCTTTCAACCTGTAACTTGTTTTGACCTAAAGACGCGGAATTCGGGACAAACAAACCACTGGGCAAGGACTGCTCTACCACTGGATGCCGTCCATCTATAATCCGAATTTCCCGGCTTTGATCCATATCGGGACGACAATATCCCTGATAAACGGCTATTTCTGCTAATCCACACAACACATCCAACGCTGCTACCGCCCGAGAGACACCCCGAATCCTGTCAGCTTCCAGCCCTACCTCATGGCGCAAACCTACAAAAATTTCATACTCTAAACGATTCAAATCCTCCCGCGCCGTGAGAATCCGTGCTTCCCGTTCCTTGAGCTCTGGGGTTATGTAGCGCTCTTCATTAACTAACGTCTGCTTCCGAATATAGTTATCTGGTACCTGAGCTGTCTTAGCACGAGGTACACTAATGTAATATCCAAAGGTCTTATTAAACCCTACCTTCAGCTTGGGAATATCTGTCTTTTCCCGCTCCGTCACTTCCAAATTGGCAATCCACTGCTGATCCTCCTCGGCTTGACCACGCATTTCATCCAACTGCTGATTGACCTGAGGCCGAATTAATTTCCCCTCAGTCAGATGCAAGGGTGGTGACTCTACCAGATGCTCCTGCAGTGTGTGCCCTAACTCTTCCAATTGTGGCGGTACAGTCTGCATCACTTTCAGATAGGGAGAAGACCCATAAGCCGCTAGGTCAGCTAATTCCGGTAACCTCAACAGAGAATCCCCTAGGGCAACTAAATCTCTGGCATTCGCTCTACCAGAACTTGCTTTCCCTGTCAACCGCTCCAAGTCATAAATTTTACGAAGCAGCTGCTGTAAGTCCTGGCGCAGTCCAGTATTCTCCACTAATTCCGCGATCGTATCATGTCGCGCCCGGATTCCCTTAATCTCTAGTAATGGTTGCAGTAGCCAGCGCCGCAATGCTCTACCTCCCATGGCTGTACTGGTTCTATCTAGAGCCCAAAGCAGGGAACCATTAAAGGTGTTATCTCGGACAGTAGCAGTAATTTCCAGATTGCGACGAGTCTGGTGGTCGAGAATTAAATAATCAGCAATGGTATAGGTACGTAATATCTGTAACGCTACATAATTTTCTTTTTGGGTATCTTTCAGATATTCCAACAATCCACCAGCAGCACGGACACCAAGGGGCAGATGTTCACACCCTAACCCTTCAAGCGATCGCACTCTGAACTGTTCCAACAGTCGCTGTCGGGCTTCGGCCAAGGTAAAGTGTCGTTGGGGACGGAGTGCATAACAAAATGAATTTGGTAAACAATCCGGTAAACTCTCAGAGGTCTGACCAGGTCGTAGCATACTCCCCAAATCGGGAGCATTGGTGGGAATTAATACCTCCGACGGCTGCAAGCGCATCAATTCCTGAACCAGCAGGTCTAACTCTCGGTCTTGAGTAGTCAGAAATTCTCCAGTGGAAATATCTGCATAGGCTAAACCCCAATGATTCTTAGCAATCACTACTGCTGCCAGGAAATTGTTACGACGAGCATGGAGCATCTCCTCTTCCATCAAGGTACCGGGGGTAAGGACACGGGTGACTTCCCGGCGCACCTGACGTCCTTCTTTGGCTGCTACTGAGGCATCTTCCACTTGGTCACAAATTGCGATCGCATAGCCTTTTTCCACGAGCATGGTGCTGTAGCGGTCCAAAGCATGGTGAGGAACCCCTGTCATTGGCACCCGTCCCACTCCCTTACCTGCTTCTTTGCTAGTTAAGACCAGTTCCAGGGCTTCAGAAATTATTCTGGCATCCTGAAAGAAGGTTTCATAGAAGTCCCCAACTCGGTAGAGCAGCACAGCATGGGAATACTGGTCTTTTAGTTGAGCAAAATGCTGCATCATCGGTGTCAGCTTACTGCGGTCCACTGTCCGATGGTCAGTATTCTCAGGCGCAACTTTCCTTGCTGCTTCAGTTGCCCTTTTCGGAAGGTTATCGTTGGATTCGGGAGTAGATGCTTGAGGGGATCTGCTCATTGACTAAGCTAGAAATACCAATATTCTATCCTAATCGGTAAATCCAACTTACCCTCGGTTTGTTAGATTGATTTCCACTGGGCTTCTATTACTCTATCGCCATAGTTTTTTCAAGACTAGGCAGTTGATTACTGTAGTCAAATATGTCACTTAGGTTTTAAAATACTTTTGAATTAGGGTCAATACTGCTTTGGTCATTAGGGTGCATCTATCTTATTTGTAAACTATACTTCCAAGGCTCTCAGTCTCGTCAGGCAGACTAAAATCAAACAGAATTAAATAGAATTAAACAAAATTAAATAAAATAAAAGAGCTTGAACCCGAATTGAATTATGTCTGAACCATCAATTACTGTTACAGTCAAGCTTTTTGCTGCCTATCAAGAAACCTATGGCTTGCCAGAACTCCAGTTAGGATTTCCTCCTCAAACATCAGTATCAGCCGTGCTAGACCGTTTACTGAGTGAACACCCAGAGCTGGAGCAATGGCGTGAAGTGACCCGCTTTGGCATCAATCTGCAATTTGTTCCCCCGGATACACCCTTGCAAGATGGGGATGAAGTGGTTCTGATTCCTCCTGTTAGCGGTGGCTAATCGATGATTTTGCCTGCAAGCCTTTTGCCTCCAAGGATTGTGTTTTTAGTCAGAACTCAGAACAGGATGCCTCGCCAAAGGGCATTGCTTAAAGTAGGAGTAATTTTTCGGTGCCAAATGGCTGTTCGCGTAGCGTACGCATTAGCTGATAGCTGATAGCTGATAGCTGATAGCTTACCTAAAAAATAAACACAAGTTGCAGCTGCAAGTCTTTTACCTGACGCAGGATTTCAATTTTTTGAATAAATTCCCGAAAGTAAAACCGACGCTCTGATTCTGATAAATCAATCCAGAATTGAGGAATGGATACTGTTTGAGCGATCGCTTTTAAATTCACTGGCGGCAAAGCAGCTAGCTGCTGCTGCAATTGGTAAATTTCTGTGCGTAGTTTGTATGCTCGTAAATCAGCAGTTTCTTGATCAAGCACCCCACTAGAGGTTAACAGGGGTAGTTGCTCTAAATTATCTTTTTTTTGAGTAATTTTACCCTTAAGGGATTCCTTAACCCCATCCAAACTGGGAGCATTCATAGCAGCAACAGCACGGGGTAATTCCTGACAGATCAGTTGAATAGTCTGCTCCAAAACCTGTTCATAACTAATAGCACGACATTTGGGATGCTTAGGACAATTGATCGGACGTAGGTAGAGATATTGTTTGTTTTTACGGTATTGAGTAACACTAACAACGGTCATTCCCGACTGACATTCCTGACAAACCACTAACCCTGCCAAAGAACGGGGAGCACTGGCGGTGCGAGGAGGTAATTGTCGGTTGCGCCTGAGCAGTCGGTCAATCTGTGCGGCTTCTTCGCGATTCAAAATAGCGTTATGGGTATCGGAAATGACCTCACCATTTTTTTGATAGCCAAGGTCTCCCCGATAGACTGGATTTGTCAGCCAACGACGCCCGGTAGTCACGGAAATCCGTTTACCATATTTTTGCTCTAAGTACCGTACTGCACCCCGCAAGGAACCATAAAGCAGAAACTGCTCAAAAAAATCTTTAACCACCGGTGCAGTACTGCGGTCAATTAGATAGCGGTCTTTGCCCCGCCGATAGCCATAGGGGGCTTTTCCTGGTGGGGGTAAAGCTTTGAGGCGATTACGAGCATGTCCTTGCCGAAGGCGGCGGCTGTTGACTTCCTGCTGAATTTCCTGTAGAAGTTTCAGTAAACTAGCACGAATCGCAGTGTAGTTGGTAGCATCGGTTAGCTGAGCAGATTTGTAAGATTGCTCTGTGGCAACCAAGCAAACACCAAGGCTTTCAACTTGGCTAATGCGATCGCTAATTTCAGCTAAACACTCTCCCAGTTCTTCCAGGCGACGAATTAGCAAGTAATCAGGGGGTTGAGCTTGGCAATCCGCAACTAACTGTTGCCACTGCTGACGTCCTCCCAAATCTAGATAGACCTGATCCACCTCCAAACCCCAAACTGCTGCGTCAGGTCGTGGGTCAAGTAGGGGATTGCTGTACAGGTAGGCAATGGTTTTCATCTATTTTCCCGATCCCTACCTTAAACCCCTAAGTGCTAATCTGACTAATCTCACTAATCTCAATAATATTACAATCTGGATCTTGGGTAAATAATGCCGCACGACCAGACGAGCTCAATTGAATCGGGTAACCATGAGCTTGTAGAGATTCCTTCGCTTCATCTAAATTTCTTACACTAAAGGCAATGTGGGGATTACGACCCCATTTTTGAATATTTTTTAGCTCAACTTTAGCATTAGGATTAACCATCAAGTGAATTTGGAATTGACCAACTTGGTACCAAGCACCAGGAAATCTCAGCTCTCGTTCAACTTTAGATAATCCCAGAATCTTACCGTAAAAATTCTCTGCCTTTTCCAAATCAGAAACTAAAACAGCAACATGAAGACACTGATTAATTTCCATAGTCTTTTCATGTAAAGTTACACGTTATAGGTTACAGGTTTAAGGTTTTAATGTTGAAGGTTTTAAGGTTGAAGGTTTAAGGTTGAAGGTTGAAGGGTTGAAGGGTTGAAGGTTGTTTGGTTAGAGGTTAGAGGTTAGAGGTTACAGGTTGCTCGGTTATTTTACCAACCTTAACCCTTGGCCTATTGGCCACGGGTGCGCGTTCAACCTTCAACCTGCTAACCTTGGCCTATTGGCCACGCTACGCGAACAACCTTCAACATTAAAACCTTGGCCTATTGGCCACGCTACGCGAACAACCAGTTAACCTTGGCCTATTGGCCACGGGTGCGCGTTCAACCTGTTAACCTTCAAGGTAGCCAACGAGCATTAAATCCAGTTAGGAGTGGTTCGGCTTCCAGCTTCACTGGAGTATCTGACGATGTATCATCCACTAAAGGTAATAGCCAGAGTCTAGCATTGGCAATTATTTGTCCTTCATCAGTGATCAAACCTTCATCAGATGCCCGTTCAGGGACTATTTGATCAAAGAGTATGCCTAAGTCATCTGGGGACAAACTCATATGAACTTCCTGTTGCTCGGGTAAAACTACCAAGCGCTTTAAAGTATACTCATTCTTGTCATTAGGTTTAAGGTTAATCGCTGCTAGGAACGGTTCTTCTTTGAATTCTTCCCCAGCAATGAGTTGGCTGAGCAGACAATAGAGAATCTGGTTTTGCGCCGAGAATTCACAACTATGGACAGAACCAGTGGTGCGCAGTATCTCTTGCTCAGAGCCTTGGTTTTTGACTAGAAATAGCGATCGCGTATAGTCACTATTAAACTTAACCATCACTGCCGCTGAACCATCCTTAGCAAAGTTTAGGACCATGCCAAACTTAGGTAAAAAGTCTAGGGGTTGAGCATTTGGTGTCAAGGGTAAAATGCCCACTCCCTGACCTTGAGCCATCGCGATAGCGTTGCTGTCAGGAGTAATCATAAAATCTCCTCCTGGTTCATGGTCTAATGGTTTTGGTTTAGTACCAGGTTGTATGGTCCACAGCCCAAATTCCGAAGGATTACTCCGACTGACCCGCTGCACCACAATCGTTTTACCATCAGCAGACAAATCAAACTTCAGATTCTGGTAGTCTTTGCTATCGAGAACCTGATCAACTTTACCATGAGAGTCTGAGGATACGGTCGCTTGAGCTGGGGCACGAGTAGATATGCCCGTGGTCACAGTATATAATTTTGCAGAGAGCAAGTCCTGTTCTTTATTCTGACTTCTAACAGCAGAGAAAAGAATTCGGCTGCCATCAGGATAGAACTTAAAGTCCATAACCAGCAAATCTGGAGGCGTCAAGATAGTTTTTTGTTGGCGAGTGAGATTATAGAAAATTAATCGCCCCTGTTCTTCTGCTTTAACACCCACATAGGCAAAGGCTCGGTCACGGGTACGGAAAGATGCCTTAAACGGTTCCATGGCAGTCTTATTGCCAGGCTTAGCGAATTGGTCTACTGCCCCAGTCAGCTGGAATTGATACTCAGTGCCATAGGGTAAAGGGAGCAGCGGAGTATAAGCCATTTTACGTCCAGCCCAGCTAATTTTGCCGGGGATGGCTGGAACTATCTTCAGATTAGTTTCTACACTAGTCTGATCCATAGGACGGCTGAAGGTTAGGATAAACGCTTTATCCTCCGCACCGACTTGTTTATCTTGCCACGAAAATTCCCTTACCCTGGGGGCAGTGCGATCGCCAGTCCACAGTAATATACCAATCAGTAGACTCAGTATAACTATGACTGCCCCAGCAGTACGGTCAATGGGTTGAAGAAAGGTTTGAATCTTCATCTAATTAAATCTATCAGGAAAATTAGTGCAGAGTTCTAGTCTAGAGTTTCCAGAGCAAATGCCATTTAATTTATACCACCAAGACTTTATATAGCGGTTCTGATAGTAATCAGGTACACAGAATTTTGTAGCTACTCCCTACTCCCTACTTCCTCAAACCGACTCTCTACTCCCTAAAACCTAGCACGAAAGTACCTTAACCAATTTATAACTGAGAAATGCTATAGTTAACATCCCTCAGATAGACTAGTTTAATTTATAACCAAGTTATCAGGTTTATCACAATAAAAATTATCACAATCAAATAATACAAATTGTCAACCTTTTTGGCTTTGTAATAAATCTTAAAACTTCCTGAATAATCTACTAAACCCGAGGATTAGCTGGCTATACTCAAACCAGGTGATATATCTGAAGTCAGGTATCCCTATAGTTGCTATATCTATTAACTGGAGCTAGCTACCTGCTGCTGAAACCCTGTCATTTGAGTCAAGTCATTGGACAGAATTAGTTGTTAGGGTAACAATTAGCATGCACTAACTAGATATCTGCGAAAGTCTAAATAAATACTCATTAAATGAGTATTTATATCTAGGCAAAAATACTAACCAATAACTAGTAACTAGGAGAATTGCAGTGATTTTTTTTAAAGGAATTAAGCCACAACAAGTTTATATTATTTTAGTGCTTATCAGCATTAATGTAATTGTTTTTATGGCTCTAATGTCAAAAATGCCAACTAATTTTATAGTAGCTTTATAGTAGCGTTTTAGTGTATTTTACTAGTCATTTAGTAGTATCAGCCTGAGCAATTCCTCATTGAGACCTCATTGAGAACAATATGCTAGAGTATCTCCCCCCACTCAACGATCACAACTTGCCGTATCCCGATACCATTCATCCGATCGTGGTTCATTTTGTGATTGCCATGGTATTGTTTGCCGTCTTTTGTGACACTGTCGGCTACTTTAGCCGTAATTATCGCCTGTATGAGGTAAGTTGGTGGAATTTATTTTTTGCGACTATTTCTATCTTTATTGCTGTTATTTTTGGGCAAATTGAAGCCGGATTAGCAGAGCCTTACACAGCAGCAGAGGGAACATTGAACCTGCATACGCTGATTGGTTGGTCTCTATCTGGCATCATTGCAGGGGTGACAGCATGGCGCTACATCATTCGTTCTCGCAATCCCAAAGAGTTACCCATACCTTTTTTGGGGGTGGGGGTGTTGTTAGTAGGGTTAGTGTTTGTCCAGGTCTACCTGGGTGACTTACTCGTTTGGGTCTATGGATTACATACTGTTCCGGTAGTAGAAGGGACTAGGGAGGGCTTGTTGCAATGAGTTCAAACCTAATTGACCAACTAGGGAGCCAATTGGGAGCCAATGGCTTGCCTTACCCGATTCCGATTCATCCCAATCTGGTACATCTAACCCTTGGTTTATTTATCGTGGCCATCGGCTTTGATATCGTTGGGGTCTTGTTTCCCTTGGAAAAGCCAGTCTTTAAGATACTGGCAATTCCTGCCACAAGATCCAATTTTTTTGATGTCGGCTGGTACAACATGCTGGCAGCAGCAGTAGTTACTTTCTTCACCGTTGCAGCCGGTTTCTATGAAATCATGCTGGCAGACCCACCCACAGACGTTAGAAGTGCCTGGGGATTACAGGCCATGGAAACCATGCTTTGGCATGGAGTTGGTGGGGTCTTGTTGCTGCTGCTGATTGTAGGAATGGCAGTATGGCGAGGATTTCAGCGATTTGTTTGGAATAAGGATAGGGCCAGACAGGTACAATGGACCTATTTGTTAGCGGGACTAGGGATTTTCGCACTGATGTTTGTTCACGGTACCCTGGGAGCGCAACTGGCGGCAGATTTTGGCCTACACATTAGCGCTGATCGCCTGTTGAGACTGGGAGAAGATCCAAACTTACTGTTGAAATAGATAGGCTTATGAATATTCGCAGGATTTTGACCTTGGTTGTCGTTGCGATCGCATTAGCCGGGATTAGTCTGTGGATGGGTCAACAGGCTTACTCTTGGTTTCCCCCCCAAGCTTCAGCTGAATCCCTGCTAGTTGACGATTTATTCAGTTTCCTTGTGACACTGGGAACCTTTATTTTCTTAGGAGTAGTAGGAACCCTAACCTATTCAGTCTTGTTTCAGCGGGCAGGCAAGTATGACATCAGTGATGGTCCACCAATTGAAGGAAACATCACCCTGGAAATCGTCTGGACAGCGATTCCCTTAGCCTTAGTAATTTGGATTGCAGCCTACAGCTACCAGGTCTACGACCAGATGTCGATTCTCGGTCCGATGGACCATGTTCATATAGAAATGGCAACCGCTGAGGCTGCACCCATCGAGCCAAGCACTCACTCACAAATGCCTGACTCCAGTGAACCAATAGAGCGCATCGAAGTCTTGTCTCGTCAGTGGGCGTGGGAATTTCGCTATCCCGAGCAGAGTATCAGCAGCACAGAACTTCATTTACCCAATAACCATCGCATCAAGCTTACCCTGAAATCAGAGGATGTGATACATGGGTTTTATATACCCGCCTTTCGAGTCAAGCAGGATATTATCCCAAATCAGGCGATCGAGTTTGAATTTACTCCCATTCGCGAAGGCAACTATCGCTTGCGGGATTCTGAATACAGTGGGACTTACTTTGCAGCAATGCAGGCGGATGTGGTAGTAGAATCCCCGGAATCCTATCAGCAGTGGCTTGCTCAAGCAGCGGTTCACCCCCCCACACCAGCCTACAATCCAGCCTTCGAGGAATATCGTCGAACCTCTGAAACAGCAATTAGTGCAGGCTGGAAAACGGTGGTTCCAGCTGCGCCTCCTATGGTGAATTACTCCGGTTCCAATCTGCAAAATAAAGGGTTATGACTAATCTTTCTTCAGTTGAACCAATCGGCTCTTTGGGCAACCAGCCCTCGCCAGGTACCCCTGAAGACTGGAAACGGTTTTTCAGCTTCAGCACCGATCACAAAGTGATTGGGATTCAGTATATTGTCACCTCTTTTTTGTTCTTTCTCATTGGTGGAATCTTTGCCATGATCGTCCGGGGTGAACTGATTACCCCAGAAGCCGATCTGGTCGATCGCACCGTCTACAATGCTATGTTTACCCTCCACGGAACAGTAATGCTGTTCTTGTGGACTTTTCCAGTGTTGGCCGGGCTGGCCAATTACCTAGTACCCCTGATGATTGGGGCACGGGATATGGCATTTCCCCGGCTGAATGCCCTCGCCTTCTGGATGGTGCCTGTTTTTGGGATTGTCCTGATGGGAAGCTTTTTAGCTCCAGGAGGCCCAGCCCAAGCAGGTTGGTGGTCTTATCCACCCGTGAGCCTGCAAAACCCCACTGGTGCTTTGATTAGCGGTCAATTTCTCTGGCTACTAGCCGTGGCGCTCTCGGGGATATCGTCTATTCTGGGAGCCGTCAACATCGTAACCACGATTATTCGGATGCGATCGCCCGGAATGACCTTCTTCCGAATGCCTGTGTTTGTCTGGGCTGTACTCAGTGCCCAGATTATTCAATTATTTGGCTTACCTGCCCTGACTGCTGGAGCGATCATGCTGTTGTTTGATTTAACCCTAGGCACCAGCTTTTTTGACCCTGCCAAAGGGGGCGATCCCATTCTGTTCCAGCACTTTTTCTGGTTCTACTCTCACCCAGCCGTTTACGTAATTATCTTACCGATTTTTGGCATTTTTTCAGAAATATTCCCAGTTTACGCCCGCAAGCCCCTTTTTGGTTACAAAGTAGTTGCTATTTCATCCCTAATTATTGTTGGGTTGAGCGCTATAGTCTGGGTGCATCACATGTTTGCTAGTGGCACCCCCGGATGGATGCGGATGCTGTTTATGTTCTCCACAATGTTGATTTCCGTGCCAACTGGCATCAAAGTCTTTGCTTGGGTAGCCACCATTTGGGGAGGTAAACTCAGACTAACCAGCGCCATGCTTTTCGGACTAGGTGGCTTAGTGATGTTCGTATTTGCGGGCATTACTGGCATTATGTTAGCAGCCGTTCCAGTAGATATTCACGTCAACAACACCTATTTCGTTGTTGGTCACTTTCACTACGTTATCTATGGCGCAACAGTTATGGGGATTTATGCCGCCTTCTACCATTGGTTCCCCAAAATGACAGGGCGCATGTATAATGAAGGATTGGGAAAACTGCACTTTGCCCTAACCTTTATCGGAGCCAATCTCAATTTCTTCCCCATGCACCCATTAGGACTGCAAGGCATGCCCCGCCGAGTTGCGTCCTACGATCCCGAATTTGCCTTTTGGAATGTGGTTGCTAGCATTGGAGCTTTCCTGTTGGGCATGTCTACTTTGCCCTTTATCCTCAATATGGTCGGTTCCTGGGTACAAGGAGAAAAAGCACCAGCCAATCCCTGGCGGGCGATCGGGATAGAATGGCTTGTCTCCTCCCCGCCCAGTCACGAGAACTTTGAAGAGTTACCTGTGGTGATTGCCGAACCCTATGGCTATGGCAAATCTGAACCTTTGCTTTCTAACCCTGATGCCCTAGAAGTTAGCCATGAACCCAACTGAAATCGATCCATCACTCACCTCTGGTGTAATACCGAGTAAGACCCATACCTCTGATGGGACAGCAGAACATAGCCATGATGAAGCGGGCAACAGCATGTTTGGCTTCATCATCTTCTTGCTCTCGGAAAGTGTAATCTTCCTGAGTTTCTTTACTGGATACATTGTTTACAAGACTACCACAGCCGACTGGCTCCCCGCTGGTGTCACAGGGCTAGAAATTAAAGAGCCAGCTATTAATACTGTAGTGCTGGTGTCTAGTAGTTTCGTAATTTATATTGCTGAACGATATCTCCATGCCAAAAATCTGTGGGGCTTTCGGGCATTTTGGCTCTTGACCATGGCAATGGGGAGCTACTTTTTGTATGGTCAAGCAGTGGAATGGAGCAGTCTCCCCTTTGGGTTTACCGATGGGGTATTTGGCGGCACCTTTTATTTGCTCACCGGGTTTCATGGTTTGCACGTGCTCACAGGAGTCTTGTTGCAATTGATTATGCTCGGACGCTCCTTCATTCCCGGTAACTACGACAACGGTGAGTTTGGGGTTGCTGCCACCTCCCTGTTCTGGCATTTTGTCGATGTGATCTGGATTATTTTGTTTGTGCTGATTTACATCTGGCAGTAGCCTTATTCCTAGGTTGGGTGAGCAGGAGCGTAACCCAACCAGGTAATGCTGCTGCTCACGTTTAGTTAGATTTTCAAGAACAAAATGCTCTATGAAACTGACATCATTCAATGGGTTGAACAACAAGTTTACCTGATCAAAGAACAACGGTATAATTAGTAGTTAGCCCTCAAAAAAAATTATCAAAAAAGTTGTAATATAGAAGGATGTCAGGAACCCCACGGCTATAAGCCGGGGGCTTGAATAAAGCCCACCTGACCAGCCAAAGACCTAAAAAGTCTACGTTTAGAGCAAGAGTTTAAGTCCTACCTATGAATGCATGAACCAGTTTGTAGCTCTAGAACTTCAGCATTAAGTGTGGTGTACAAGGGTTAAGCCCGTGTGTTGAAGAAAGTACCGACTCTAAACATTGGCGAGGTTCACATTACCCCTAATGGGAGATTAAACTCATGTTTGTTTTTGTTTTGAACAGTTCAAGAAAACCTTTAAACCCAACTCATCCAGCTAGAGCCAGAAAATTGCTCAAAACGGGAAAAGCGGCTGTGTTTAAAAGGTATCCTTTTACGATTATATTGAAGGAGGAAGTTGCTGAACCAAATAATCAACAGCTCAGGATTAAAATCGACCCGGGAGCGAAGACTACAGGTATAGCTATCCTGAGAAATGAATCTGTGCTGTGGGGAGCAGAACTGACTCACAGAGGGGATCAAATTCGATCCGCTCTGACCTCTAGAAGACAGTTAAGGCGTTCTCGCAGAAATCGCAAAACTCGTTATCGCCAACCTCGGTTTAACAATCGATGTCGTCAAGAGGGATGGTTGCCACCGTCATTAATCAGTCGAGTTGAAAACATATTGACTTGGGTAAAACGGCTTTGGCTGTTATCACCAATTGCTCATATCTCAACTGAATTGGTACGATTTGATACCCAACTCATACAAAACCCAGAAATCTCGGGAATTGAATATCAACAAGGAACCCTAGCCGGTTATGAATTAAGGGAATATATGCTAGAAAAATGGCATCGTCGTTGTGTTTACTGCGGTGCTACGGACACTAAGCTAGAGATTGAGCATATTGTTGCCAAGTCAAAAGGAGGCTCTAATCGCTTATCCAACTTGACTTTGAGTTGTCGAAAATGCAACCAAAAGAAAGGAAACAAACCGATTGAGCAATTCTTAGAAAATAACCCCTTACTGCTCAAGTCAATTCTATCTCAAGCGAAAAGATCACTAGCTGACACAGCCGCCGTTAATGCTACTCGATGGAAACTGTTTAATGGCCTCAAAGAGCTAGGAATACCTGTGGAAACGGGAACTGGTGGTAGGACTAAATACAACCGTTGTCGTCAAAATTTACCTAAAACTCATTGGTTGGACGCGGCCAATGTAGGCTACTCAACCCCAGATACCTTAAAAATTTTAGTGTCAAGACCAATGAGAATCAAAGCAACAGGACATGGCAACCGTCAAATGTGTGGAACAAATGCTTTTGGTTTTCCGATTCGACATCGGTCAAACACCAAGAAACACTTTGGATTTCAAACAGGGGATATTGTTAAAGCTGTTGTTACCAAAGGGAAAAAAGTTGGCTCTTATATTGGTCGAGTTTTATGTCGAGCAACCGGTAGCTTTGATATCACAACGGCTACAGGTCGAGTAGCCGGAATTTCACACAAATACTGTTCTTTTGTTCATCGCAGCGATGGTTATTCCTATCAATAAGGATTCCCTTACGCTCAGTTGTTTATGTAAGGGGGAAACTTTCCTCCCCATACGTGAACGACAGGGGCTTCCAGTTTCCCCCTTACCAACCCCAATTTATGGTGAATAACAGAGAAACGGAATATCTAAAGACTTTCCTTGCACCTATCAAGAAGTGCAAGACCTACAGACCCAAGTTCGGGCAGGGTAACAGCGATAAGGGGCTATCCCTGAGTGGATTCAAGACGCTTTACGGTTCAGACCCTTTCTACGCATGGGTAGGTCTTGACACCGAGCTGATGTACGCTGCACATCGTGCAGCAGGTGGAATGACTTCCGTATATCGGCAAATCGGCATTGGGTGTGAACGTCTATTCCGTGCAGTTTTGGTAGATACAACTGGTTACACAGACCCCGTTTATGCAACCTGGTCCTACACAGCAAAGACTCGCTCTGGGAAAGATAAAAAGCTATCCCTTGACGGCAGACTTGAACTTTCTGAAGTTAAGAATCAAATGATTCTCAACAACGTCAAGCAATGGATTAAAGACTACTGTTCTGACTTAGGTGAAGTTACGGAACCCACTAACGGGATCGTTTTTGAAGTGCGTCAGGGTTACAAAAGCAAAGACTCCAAGCGTCAGAATGCCGACATTGATAATGCTGTAGTAGCATGGGCAAACGATTATCTTCCTGTATTCGCAATCTTTTCTTCACAGATTGATTCTGACATTGTACTGAGATACCGGAATAACCGTTGCGGTATTCTTATTGGTACAACGAATAGCAACAATAAAGAGTCTCTGTATGCCTTCTGTGACCAGGTTATTGGGTATGACTTAGCAGACTTTTTCAACCGTAATAGCACAGAGATTAAACAAGAAATCCATGATGTCCTGGAAACGTTATTGAGGGCTGAGTAATGGATATGACGGTTAAGCAACGTTCGGATTACACCTTCAAATACAACAAGAAACTTGGTAGACATGGATGGTTGCGGCTAACCCCCGCTTATTCCGTTAAGCTAGTAGAAGAAATTATTGATAACATCCCTGAAAATGCTTTCATCCTTGACCCGTTTTCAGGAACAGCAACAACTGGTATTGTGGCGGCTGAACATGGTTTTTATTCACACTGTTTTGATATAAACCCCTTCTTGATATGGTTAGGTAATGCTAAATGCCGTAACTACACAAAAACGGAACTTAAAAAGCTACAAATAGGGGTTAACAAAGCGCTGATAGAATCCAAATATTATCTTAATAAAGATAACTGGTTGCCAAAAATACATAACATTACAAGGTGGTGGTCCGTAGATACATTAAAAATTCTAGCTGCACTTCGTCAGGTGCTTGTTAACGAGTTTGGCGAACCGAAAGACAACAATGTTTCTTCTCTGGCATGGATTTCTTTTTGCCGGTTGGTTATTGAAACATCTTCCGCAGCATTCAATCATGTGTCCATGTCATTTAACGATGAAGTGACAATCTTTGAGGTAGAACAGATTGAATCTCTGTATTTAGAAATCTTGGATGCGATCGTTGAGAATGCCAGTGAAGCACTTTCCGGTTCCGCATCGGTTCACTCCGTAGATTCACGGGAACCTGTTTCTATTCAAGAAGTGAAGTATTCCCACGTTGTTACCTCCCCACCTTACCCAAACCGGATCAGCTATATTAGGGAACTTCGTCCTTATATGTACTGGACAAAATTTCTTGATACTGCCCGTGAAGCTGGTGAACTTGATTGGAAAGCGATCGGAGGAACATGGGGAATTGCTACCAGCAGACTTCAGAACTGGCAATCAAACAGTATTGAATTGCCGGAACTTATAAGGCTAGTAGTTTCCGAAATCCTTGAGACTGAAGAAAAGAATACCTTGTTGATGGCCAATTATGTCTATAAGTATTTTCATGATATGCACTTACATTTTCATAATCTAAAAAGTATACTGAATAAAGGTGCTTTACTGTCGTATATTGTGGGCAATTCTAGTTTCTACGGTGTGCAGGTACACACGGAAAAACTACTTGAAGATTCGCTAAATTACCTTGGGTTCACAAACGTGGGTAGCAAGGCGATAAGGAAACGTAACAGTAAGAAGGAACTGTTTGAATACTGCGTTTATGCCACATGGAAGTAAAATAAAAAAAAGTTCATTATCCTGTTACATCTGGCACTAGGGTTATTCTTAGGTTGGGTGAGCAGGAGCGTAACCCAACCAGGTAACGCTTTCGTCACGTTTAGTGATATTTCCAATAAAAAAATGCTCTATAAAACTGACATCATCCAATGGGTTGAACAACAAGTTTCTCTGATCAAAGAACAACGATATAGTGAAGTAGACTGGGTTAATCTCCTAGAAGAGATTCAAGACTTGAGTAAACGAGAGCGAGACCGCTTTTTATCTTCTATTCGTTTAACGATTCAACATCTGTTGAAATGGGAATATCAACCTGAAAAACGGTCTAGGTCTTGGGAAATCACCATTAAACGAGAGCGCAATAACCTTAAACGCTATCTCAGAGATACTCCTAGTTTAAAGCGATACTGGGCAGATTTATCAAAGGTTTATGGTGATGCGAGAGCCGATGCTGCCAATGAAACCGGAATTTCCGATTGGGACTTTCCTGACAACTGTCCCTATTCCCCTGAGCAAATCCAATCCGATTGGTTTCCTCCAAACTAGATGTAAAACCATGGATACCCAAACGACCTATCGAGAAATAATCAAACAAGTTATTTTAAAATACACTCAATTTCGTCCCTCTCATGGAGACATCCGACTTGATCCCATTTTTGACGAAACACGAGAGCACTATGGATTAATGCAGGTAGGATGGTCACAGGGAAAAAGAATCAGAGGAAACCTAATATATATTACTCTAAAAAATACTAAAATTTATATTGAATATGATGGAATAGAAACGGGTATCACTACTGATTTAATTAATGCTGGCATCAAGAAAGAAAATATTGTTTTAGCTTTCTATCCTCCCGAAATGCGTCAGCAAACTGAATTTGCCGTCAATTAAAAATTGATTCGTGTTTGATAAAATCAAGGCTATAACAAATTTAAGTTTAAATGACCATGGATAGAAAATACAGGTTACCGCTTATAGGAGTAGGGTTGACTATTAGCTTCATCATAATGGGTTGTAATCCCTCTGATGATGCGTTAGAAAAATCTCGTTATCAACCCTTGAATCTAGCTGAAATCAAAGGTAAGGGAATAGGAGATGATCCGAAAGCGATCGCATTAGACTTATTTGGTAACAAAGAAACGGTAGAGAACGAGTTTACTGAAGAAATAAAGGTGATTGATCAGCAAGCTTTTGAAAAAATCGTGATTCTGACCCAGATGAATCTACCTGATGACCAAATTAGGGGCAAGCGTTATCGACTTGAGTTTCAATTCGATCAATCTACCGGTAAATGGAATTTAAAGGAAGCAGGTCGTCAACAGTCCTGTTATAGAAGTGAGAAATCTACAGATTGGACAATTGAGCCTTGTGCCTAGCTAAACTTGTCGATAGCGTTTATCGTATTTATGAGGTAAGCATTTATGTCAATCAGCACCGAAGCTATCAAGCAAGACCTGGATCTACTTACTGCTGAACAACTTCAGCAAGTCGCTGATTTTATTGCATTTCTTAAATTTCAAGATAAACGTCGTCGGATTGTTCTTGATCCTGCTCAGTTAAAAGCCCTTGCTCATGAGTTTGTTGAGGAAGACCGCGCTCTTGCTGAAGTGGGAATGAGCGATTATGCGGCAAGTCTTGATCAAGAAGATAAGCTATGACCAATCAATATCAAAGCAGTATCTCTACCACCAAAAAAATATAACCAATCGCTACACCTGATCGTAAAATCGAAAATTTTTTATTAAGATTAATATAGCATAAGTTAATAATTTTAAGCTCCTAAAATCCTGTAAATCCTGAACTCCTGTAACTTCCGACTTCCCACTTCAAACTTCGGACTTTTACTATGATTATCGACGACCAATATTACGACTTTATTATTATCGGCACAGGGGCTGGCGGTGGAACCTTAGCCTATAAACTTGCGCCAACTGGGAAGAAAATTCTCATCCTAGAACGAGGGGATTTTATGCCTCTAGAAGAACAAAATCGCAGTAATGTCGATATTTTTAAGCGAGAACGCTATCATGCTCCTGAAATCTGGTATGACACTGCTGAAGAACCGTTTTTCCCCCAAATGAATTACGCTATCGGTGGCAATACTAAAATCTATGGTGCAGCATTGCTACGACTGCGGGAGCGGGATTTTGAGAAAGTGCAACATCAACAGGGAGTATCGCCGGAGTGGTGTTTGAAATATTCGGACTTTGAACCCTACTACACGGAAGCGGAACAGCTTTATAAGGTTCACGGTCAGGCAACCAGCGATCCCACCGAGCCATTTCATAGTCAAGACTATCCCTTTGAAGCAATCCCCCAAGAGCCTCAAATTGCGGAAATTTACAATGCGATCGCTCAACAAGGTCTACATCCATCTTACCTACCGTTAGGACTGACGCGCCAAGACGACGACCCAACCAATGATTCCGAGGTCAGCGGAATTGTGCCAGCCTTGAAACATCCGAACGTGACCTTAAAAACCAATGCGAAAGTGGTCTGTTTGCACACTAATCCCTCAGGTTTAGCAGTCAAAGGGGTCGAAGCCGAAATTGCCGGACAATCCTACTTGTTTATGGGGGAGATTGTAGTGGTTGCTTGTGGTGCCGTGAATTCAGCAGCATTGCTATTACACTCTGCCAATGATCGACACCCCCAAGGACTTGCCAACAGTTCGGGGCAAGTGGGACAGAATTTGATGAAAAGCCTAATGACTGCTGTAGTGCAACTGAGCACTAAGCCCAATTCAGGTGCTTTTCAAAGAAGTATTTATCTCAATGATTTTTATTGGGGTGATCCCGATTTTCCTTACCCAATGGGTCACATTCAAAATTCCGGTGGATTGCTGACAGATATTATTTTTGCTGAAGCACCACCACTGTTATCAGTTCTGGCAAAATTTATGCCAGGATTTGGACTAAAGCAGTTAGCTACTCGTTCCATTGGCTGGTGGGTGCAGACCGAGGATTTACCGGATCCCAATAATCGAGTACGAATTGATGGAAACAAGTTGTATATTGACTACACTCCCAATAATATCGAAGCCCACGATCGCCTAGTTTATCGCTTGACTGAGGTGCTAAAAACCATTGAAAAACGGCTGGATAGTTTTCAGAGCGGGAAAATATATCCCCGTGGGGAAGTACCGATTCAAGTAATGGCAAACCAGTGTGGCACCTGCCGTTTTGGGGACGATCCTGCTACTTCAGTGCTCGATCGCAACTGCCGCACTCATGATGTGGACAATCTTTACGTAGTCGATGGCAGTTTCTTTCCATCCAATGCCAGTGTCAGCCCAGCTTTAACCATTATTGCTAATGGTCTACGGGTGGGGGATCATCTGATTGAACGGTTTGGGTAAGTGCTAGTGGTGCTTCAGGGGCGGGCTTGCCATCATTTTCACACTCCCCAGTTTTAGGTTGCTGCCCGTAACGCACCACCGGGTAAAACAGCAAATGGGTTTCGATTGCCAAAGCGCGATATTAATTATTATAACTATACGTCAAAATCTAAGACTTGATCCCAGTTAGAGCTGATTTGTAAACTCGCTGTAATCCTTGTAGGATAAGGATTACACTAATATAGTACATGTGAATTATTTAATAGCCAGAAGACAATCATAGCAACGCTTTCAGACTTCTTAGTATTGACTTTACAAATTAGCTCTTAACTTGCTACTATATTAAGATAATTCTCAAAAAAAAATATATCTCGGATTAGGGTATATGCGATCGCGTAGCGTAGCCCTTCGGGCTAATCGCATGGAATTCCACACCAGCCCTAATCCTTGTGTTATCAGTAATATCCTCAGTAAGTGATGACAACAATGAGCGACTTTATCCTTCTTCAGGGTAGAAAAAATACTGAACAAATAATTTCCGAAATCTTAGCCAACTATCAAGAGTATCGTGATCGAGATAATATTCAACATTTTTGTAAGCATGTTATCGACAAGCGTCAAGGAATAAAAGACAAAACCAAAACCCTTACTGATCTCAAGAATGCGTTAGATACTATCGACATGATTGATAGTTATCATCAACGCTTAATCACTGCTCAAGAACAAGGGAAATCAAAAGTAAATTGGCTTGAATCTACCCTTGAAGAAATCACCGATAGAGAAAGTGTAGAAAAAAGACGTAAAATTGTTCAAGAGCTTCACGAAGCCTTAGTTTTAGCTAATAATCAGCAATTAGCGTCATTGTCTGGTGAACAAACGAGCGTATATACTCCTCCGAAGCAAATTGAAGTTGAAGGCATCAATAATCCTAAAGTGATGGAACAACAAGTATTAGATGATGTTCAGAACAACACCATGCTATCTTCAATTTCCATGGCTCAGCCGTTTGATATGCTTTCAGACCCTTTAAATCTAGATTTATTTAATAATTTTTCTTTTCTGGACGTTGCTGAGAATTATTTCAATCAATACCTTGGTCAGGTCGATAATACCTTCAAACAACTAGTTACTTTAGGCACAGTAGTTGCTAAAGAAGAGGGTCACTTAGGCATACTTGATGAAGTAGATATAGCCGAAATTGCTGCCATGATTGATATGGGACTTACGCTTCCCCAAATCGGCTTTAAACTTGGCAAAGGTGAGATTACACTGATTCAGGCTGTAGAAGATTTATATGATAGACAAGTTGCAGCTACCTGTACCTTAGTGAGTCTAAACACCAAGGCTGTCAGTTGGTTATCCGGTACAACTATCGGAGCTACTGTTGGAACTGTATTTGGACCAATTGGGACAGCAGTTGGAGGAATGCTAGGAAGCTTTACAGGTAAAATTGCCGGAAAACAAATTGCTCCAACTATTGCCACTGGTGTCCAAAAAGTAGCCAAGTTTGGGAAAGAAACAATAAGCAAAACAGTAAAAAAAGCCTGGGCAGGAGCAAAATCTTTTGGGAAAGCCTTTGCTAAAAGTAAATTAAATCCATTGAATTGGTAGCCCTTGACAGCAAAATGAAATTATTGAATTAAATTATTGAGGTTAAGACAGATGGCAAAGACAATTAAGTTTAGTCTTATTTTGGATAATACTCCAGTCAGAGATTTAGATGGTGTTAGGGAAAATTTTAATATCGATGATATCTTGAGATATTACAAAAGTGGTCTATTACAAAAGTGGCTTGCTGTTAGGGGATTTACAGATACCTTATCAAAAATAAAGGATATCTCAGGCGAAAGTGACCTAGAGATTAGCAAGGAACTAGTTAAAATTTTTGAGATGGAAATTGAAGGAATTAAACTAGAGGAATCGTTGTATAGTATCCAATTCCATGAAGAATTCCAGAACAAGGTAAATGATTATGCTAAGAACAATGTTAATCGCAAAGCCATTATTAAGGATTATCACCAGGGTTACTATAGAGTATTGACAGGGATGTTAGAGGAGCCCGATAATATTGCGTTGATTAAAAGTAGTGTAGCACAAATTGCTAAAAACTATTTCTGGATATTTAAGTTTCACTTACCATCCTTGTATGATGAATTTTTTGAAAAAGTACCCTTATCTCTTTTTGTATCATTCATGAATCCCACTTTGAGAAGATTAGTGTTAGGGTCTGACATGATGGCTGAAAGAATAGAAAACTTGACAAATAAAATTAATCCTAATACAGCCAAAATGTTATCTGAAGGATTTTTAAAACATCCTGATATACTTAGTATAAAATCTATTCAGCATAAAGCCGACACTAATCGTAAGTGGCAGAAACTTCTTACTCCAGAAAAAAAGTGTTTAATTCTGGATTTAACTCATAGAGATGATGTGATGGTATCTCATTCAGAACCAAGTTTGAGGTCCCATCAATTTAAAAAAGAAGATGCTGTGGGAAAAATTATGAATGGTTTAATGTTTTCTTCTAATAGTTCTAATGATTATGTGGAATACATTATATTTCCTTCAGAACAAAATTTGGTACTTTCAGAAAAAGAATTTGCCATTCATAAAATGTTTTATTTAGTCAGGAATCATCTAAAAATATTTAAAGGGGAGACAAAAGAGTTTTGGAAAGATATTGAACCCAAGGGTAAGCGTTTTATGATTTTAGGTATGAACGATGGAAATTATGTAAGAAACTCTGGTAAACATGGTGAAGAGTTATCAGCCGATGATGTTAATGGTAAATTTGTCATTCTAGATGGGATAGATTACAAGAGTAGAAATCCTGACCATGTAATTGGTTATTTAGAAGTTTGAGATTATATAGCATTTCTCATGTTAGCTGTCAGCTGTAAACTTTCAGCCGTCAGCTTGTGAGTGATAGCTTACTGAATGCTTACCTTTCTTCCCCACTCCCGATTCCCGATTCCCGATTCCCGATTCCCGATTCCCGATTAACAATTATCATGAACAATACAAGTCATAAACTCGCCTCCTATGTTGATTCCTTAAGACCAATCATTTATATCAATCATTTTGATTTTCATGCTATTGATTTGCTGATTAAGGAGATTGCTACAACAGCTGAAATTTATGAATATAATGATGCTGGGGGTCATGTTGATTTTGATACCAAAAATTCTAAGTCTAACTTTGACTTAGAAACATTCTTGTCAGCTTTTGATAATAATGAAAGTGGAGAGAGTTTTCTGGTACTCAAGGATATTCACTTTTATTTAGATAATCCCAAAGTCATTGCTCTGCTCAAATCAATTGCCCTCAAAACCCTATACAAGGATAATTTTTATACCACTAGTTTTATTGTTGCTAGTCAATTAATCATTCCGCCTGAACTTGATAAATTTATTACGGTCTTTGATGTCCCTATTCCCAATCTTAATCAAATTAGAGGAATAATTAAACAATTTTTGCAGGATTTACAATTTGAGATGACTGACAATGTCATTGAAGAATTATCCTTATCCTTTAAAGGATTAAGTAAATTTGAAATTATCCAGATATTAAACCTATCCTATCAACAGGGTGGCTGTATAGACAAAAATGATAAGCACCTAATCATCCAAGAAAAAGAACAAATTATCAAAAAATCTGGCACCCTTGAAATTCTTAATTTCAAAGAAACACTAGATGATGTTGGAGGGCTTGATAATCTCAAGTCCTGGCTGACTAAAAAAGCTAACATATTCAAAAATCTCGACCAAGCTATCAAATTTGGAGTGGACATACCTAAAGGTATGATGCTAATTGGGATGCCTGGGTGTGGCAAAAGTTTAGTCGCCAAAGCTACTTCTCATCTGTTTGAAGTTCCTCTACTGCGGCTAGATATTGGTAAACTATTTGGTAAGTATGTCGGAGAGAGTGAAGAAAACTTAAGTCGGGCAATTAGAAGAGCTGAGGCGGTTAGTCCTTGTATTTTATGGATAGATGAAATTGAAAAAGCCTTTGCTGGCATTGGCGAAAGTGGAGGCGCAAGTGATATCACCACCAGATTATTTGGTAATATTTTAACTTGGATTCAAGAGAAAGAAAACACTGTCTTCATTGTGGCTACCTCTAATGATATTTCCAAACTTCCGGCTGAATTTCTCAGAAAAGGAAGATTTGATGAACTGTTCTTTGTAGATTTTCCTAATGGGGATGAGCGCAAAAAAATATTTGAAATCCATCTAAAAAGGAGAAATAAATGGAATAGGATGATTGATATAATTAGCTTGCTAAAAGAAACCGATGGTTATAGTGGTGCTGACATTGAAGCTGTTGTTAAAGAAACCATAGAAAATGTTTTTCTTGATCCAGAAAAAGATACAGTGACAACAGATGATTTGCTTGCTGTCATTAAAACCACCAAATGTCTTTCAGAATCCCTCAAAGATAAAATAGATAAAATCAGAAAGTCTTTATCTAAGATGAATGTTAAGCCAGCAAGTGAGATTAAGAAAGTCAAGCCAGGAAGTAAAAAAAAATAATCCCTGATCACCTACCAGGGTAAGTTAATGTAATTTATCTAATTTCCAAATAGATCATAAAACTCAAGGCGGCTTTATCATAATACCAAAAAATAATCCTATCTCTTTAATCCTCTTGCCTCTTGCCTCTGGCCTCTGGCCTCTTGCCTCTTGCCCCAAGAAGTGTATTTACAACCCAGCTCCAAATACTATAGTATAGTAAGATAACTTGAAAAAAAAGAATATATCCCGGATTAGGCTATATGCGATCGCTTTTAGCGGAAGCTTTGCTTCATCGCGTAGCGTAGCCCTTCGGGCTAATCCCATGGAATTCCACACCAGCCCTAATCCTTGTTTTATCCGTAATCTCCTCAGGAAATCATAACAACAATGGCCGACTTGATACCTCCTGAGGTTAGGAAAAATAATGAGCAAATAATTTCCGAAATATTAGTAAACTATAAAGAGTTAACTGATAGAGAGAATAGTCAACATTTTTTTAAGGATGTTATCGACAACCGAAGGTCTGGTAAATAGAGAATAAATTATGATTTTTAGTTGAAACTTCATCAATAGCTCTATAAGGTAACCGTTATCATCCTGATATAGTAGTATCGAACATTTTTATTAGAATCATTAGTAAGTCTATGGCTTAAGTTACTAGTGGTTTAATTTTTTTATTTATTTTCTAGTGTTTATACTTAAGTTAATTTAAGAAAAATTTGGCACAGTATAAAATAAAAGAATGAATTAGGACTATGTCAGGACTGAACCCACCTCTTACCAAACATGACTTTACTAACACTTGCTGGGAAGATGTAGTGAAAAGCAGCGAAAGTAAGGATTGTATGACCTATTGTATTGCTTTTGATAAAAAAGCAAAGGAGGCGCAAGAATTAGTAAATTTCAGAGAAAAAGCTGTTTTTGAAATTCTGGCAACCGTGACTATGGCTGAAATTAATCCACAATCAAAACAAGAGTTTTTTGCTGAGGTTTTTAAGGATATGACAGACGAGCAGTTAAATTTTCTTGCTGAAATCGCACCTGAAATATCAGATCCTGAACTTCAAGCACGAGTAGCAGATTTTCTCTGGCTCATAGGAAATAAACGAGATAGATATCGAATGGCTCAGTTGTCAATTCCTGCTTACTTAAAATCAGCAACTACCTTAGAAAACCCTGAGCATTGGACTGATTGTTGTGACAGAATAGAACGAGCATTTCGGTTGGCACGGAAAATTAACCATCAATACGAAGTTGTTTTTGCCCATATAGAAGAAGTTCTTGATCGCTATCAAGGGGAAAAACTTTGGGGGCTATCTCTAAAGTTAATGGAGCTATTGGAGGAACATAAATGTGAAGAAGCAGTCAAATATGCAGCTCTTGCTGAAAAAGCAGCAACTTTAGCAGAATCAAGCTCTAATTGGCCAATAGCAAGAAAATTCTGGGAGATTAAAGCAAAATTGCATCGTATGGAGAAAAACAAGAGCGAAAAGCTTGCTGCTTCAATGTCAGCCGCTGAGACTTATGTAGAGGAAGCCGAGTCAGCTCTCAAAACAACTCCACCAAGCGACGCCGCTATAGTCGCATCATATTTGTTACAAGCTGTTGAAGCCTTTAGAAAGATTCCAGGCACAAAAGCAAGAGCCGAGGAACTTCACAAGCGGCTTCTTCAGTACCAAGAAGAAAGTCGCAACGAGATGATGACCATTTCTCATAAAATGGATATTAGCAAGGTCGTAGAGGAAGCCAGAAATTGGGTTAGGGGCAAAAACCTTCAAGAGGCACTCTTCGCTTTGTCTGTTTTAGCTGTTCCAACTCATGTCTCTAAATTGAGACAAGAAGTACAGCAGGACGCTGATAACTCTTTAGGAATTCATCTTGTCCCTAATGTCATCATAAATGAAATGGGCAAAACTGTTGCTATTCAACCAGGTTCTGTTCTCTCCAGTGATCCTGAAGAAGCGGAGCGTGCAACCCATTTTTATATGTGCCAGAAAGCCATTGAATATTATAAGCTACAAGCTCAAGCATATATTGAACCTGCCAGAGATCAGATTAATTTAGAGCATTGTGTTCGACTAGACGATATTCTCTTCATTGTTTCCAATAGTCCATTTATTCCCCCTGAGCGTGAATACCTGTTTGCAAAGGGGCTGTATGCTGGACTTACTGGAGACTTTTTCACATCTACCCACATCCTAATTCCCCAAATTGAAAACTCTATCCGTTATATCCTGCGCCAAAGAGGCATCATTACTTCTGGGTTGGACGACAACGGTATTCAGAATGAACATAATTTGAACTCTATTCTTTATCATCCAGAGATAACCTCTATTTTTTATGAAACTATGCTATTTGAATTGAAATGTTTACTGGTTGAACATGCTGGTAGTAACTTAAGAAATCGTATGGCTCATGGTTTGATTCGGGATGGTGAGTTTAGGAGTCCATTGATGTCATATCTCTGGTGCCTTACATTGAGGCTTTGTTGCTTGCCTATCTTGATACATCAGCAACAAGTTGAGCAATCAAACACAAGTACTGATGCAATCTAAGATTAGTGCGTTCGCGTAGCGTGGCCTACGGCCAATCGCTAATTTTTTAGGGTGTGTTGGGAGCATGTCAAATTCCCATAACAAATGTACTAAAATAACTTATGACCGCTACTGAACCACCAAAACAGTTTAACCAATCACTGCACTCGACCGTAAGCTAGACAATTTATTATTAAAATTGCGATTGCGGATTTCTCATAACACCAAAAAATAATCCCATCTCTTTCCCCCGATTCCCGATTCCCGATTCCCGATTCCCGATTCCCTACTCCCTACTCCCTACTCCCTACTCCCTTCGTTATATTACCAAAACCCCCGCTTCCCAGTAGGAAGTACTGTTGTCCAATTAGTCTTAGCTTGGGCCAACTGTTCCTTAGTAACTTTAGCATTAGAAAGATTGGCTCCACAGAAGTTTGCTCCCCGCAGATTAGCATTTTCTAGATGAGCATAACTAAGATTTGCCCCACGCAAGTCTGCTCCTGCCAAATTAGCCTTGTTCAGGTAAGCTCGACCCAAATTGGCATTACGTAAGTCTGCTTGATGGAGGTTCGCTTCACCAAAATTAGCATTGGATAAATCCGCTCCCTTCAAACTAAT
The DNA here is from genome assembly GCF_982860115.1 of Moorena sp. Lineage (NCBI taxonomy): Bacteria > Bacillati > Cyanobacteriota > Cyanophyceae > Coleofasciculales > Coleofasciculaceae > Moorena > Moorena sp. Next base: position 33,527 of record NZ_CEYLVT010000010.1, on the reverse strand, counting down.
ATTTAATAGTTTTCCCTGGCGGAAAATTATCCCAGATAACTTGGCATTATTAAGGTTAAGTCCCCTCAAATCTTTAGCAGCAAAATCTTTCCTGCCAGAGCAGTAAGCTTTTAATAACGTTTCCGCATCCCATTTGGCATTACCCTTCGACTTGCCTGTAGTAGTACTCCTACTACCGCTCACAGTTGTAGAATCCCTGTAACTGGTAAAACCTCCACCGTTTCTAGGTTCTGATCTTCGACCATTGCTCCATCCCCGACGCTCCCGGAATTCTCTAATTCTCTCTGCCATTCTTCTCGATTGAGCTGAGGACGGGGATGAATAACCATTCCCAGGAGCCAAATCCCCGGAGTTGAAGTGAGAATTAACGTCATCAAGGGGTTTTGACACTAAACTTTTGTTTAAACTCTCCAGATATGGCTCTAGGTCAAGAGCTCTAAGGATGTCTTCTGAGCACTGATAGCGATAACGGACAGAAGACTCCAGCATTTTTCTTAAAACCTTAGCAAAGTGGTCACTAACGCTGACAAAAGTCTGCCAGACTATTTCTCCAGTAGAAGGATTATAATCGAGGTCTTTGGGAGATTTACCCGTCAACAAATAAAGGCAAGTAACCCCCACTGCATAGATATCGCTAGCATAAACAGGTCGCAATGCCATTTGCTCAGGAGGAGCAAAGCCTGGAGTTCCAATGGCATAGTTCGTCAATACTGTGTCTGAGGAGTTGGAGGGATTGGTTTGGCGGTTTTTCACAGCACCAAAATCAATCAATACCAGTTTTCGGTCTTGCTCACGACGAATTATATTGGCTGGTTTAATGTCCCGGTGAATTACTTTTTTCTGATGAATATATTGCAGGAGTGGTAGAATTTCACTGAGAAATTGTTTAACTCCTTCTTCCGAGAAGGAACCAGAGCGTCTGACTTGCTGTTGCAGTGTCAAACCGCTAATGTATTCCTGAACCAGATAAAACTGCTGATTGTCTTCAAAGTAATCTAATAACCGTGGTAATTGGGGATGATTCCCAATTTCTCCCAAGGTTCGGGCTTCTCGCTCAAACAGATCCCTTGCCATCGGTGAAATCTCTGAGGCTGTCGCGCTTGGGCGGAGTTGTTTGATTACACAGGTCGGCTTACCAGGCAACGATTGATCTGTTGCTAAGAAAGTTGCTCCAAATCCGCCTTGACCGAGTGGTTTGATCACACGATAGCGGTCAAGTAATAATAATTTAGAACTGCACGCCTGACAAAAGTCGGCGTGTGGTGGGTTTTTTGCCTGAGTGCAGGTAGGATTTAGACAGTAGCTCATTCAGCCTTACTGATGTTGCGCATGCCCATACTGGAACTAAAACTTTTGCTCGGAGCACCTGAGCAGCAAAGATTATTTATAGTCTTTTACTTTTCTTTATTTTCTGCAAAATGCCTGTTACTACCCCCTTAGTTAGACAACTATTCCGGTGAAACCTGATCCTCAACCAGGATACCCTATTTTTTGTATCCATCTAAGGGTCGAAAAGACAATTTTGAGTTAAGTAAAGGGTGATTAAAGTAAAACGTATATGAAGCTACCTATATTTTAGAGCGTTTATTTAGCATTGACCATAGGTAGTGAACTTTTGTCAAGCGTTAAAGGGTTATGCCCATCACAATAGAAAAATGTTTTGGTGGAAGTAACGGGCAACTTGCACCTTATTTATTACCTTATATAGAGATATAGACTGAGTTCAGCAAAAAAATTTAGGAGTCCATGCGTATATCGTTAAACTGGCTGCGAGAACTAGTAGAGGTAACTCTGACACCAGAAGAGCTAGCTCAAACCCTAACTATGGCTGGGTTTGAAGTAGAAGATATTGAAGACCAGGGAACCCTGGCCGATGGCGTGGTCATTGGCAAGGTTCTGGAGGTAGAGCCTCACCCTAATGCAAATAAGCTTCGGGTCTGTCAAGTGGATATTGGTGGCAGTGACCCATTGAATATTGTTTGTGGTGCCTCCAATGTCCGACCAGACATTTACGTGCCGGTTGCCACCATCGGAACCTACCTACCAACTATTGATTTGAAAATTCGCTCCTCAAAACTGCGCGGTGTTCGTTCAGAAGGGATGATTTGTTCCCTAGCAGAAGTGGGCTTGGCCAAGGAATCTGCTGGCATTCATATTTTCGAGGCAGAAACTATACCCCTAGGCAGTGATGCTCGTCCTTTACTGGGGTTAACCGATACCATTCTTGATGTTACGTCTACGGCTAATCGGGCGGATGCTCTAAGTATGGTGGGCGTGGCCAGAGAAGTAGTGGCCTTAACTGGGGTATCCTTAAGCTTGCCAGAAACTGTTGAGGTGTCTATTCCAAAAACATCCGATGCCTTGACCTTGAAAGTATCTGAACCCAAAGCTTGTCCCGCCTATATTGGCACTGTGATTGAAGGGGTGAAGATTGCTCCTTCTCCCGATTGGTTACAACAGCGCTTGGAAGCCGCTGGAGTGCGACCGATTAATAATGTAGTGGATGTCACTAATTACATTCTCTTGGAATGGGGTCAGCCCCTCCATGCCTTTGACCGGGAACGCTTGCAAGCTGTTGCTGGGGTCGAAAACCTCACCATTGGTGTCCGCTTTGCTAACAGTGGGGAATCCCTGACTACTCTTGATGGTCAAACCCGTTCCCTGGAACCACAAGCGTTACTGATCACAGCTAACGACCAACCCGTTGCGATGGCTGGGGTTATGGGTGGGGAAGCCACAGAAGTGAACGACAACACCCAAAGTATTGTTTTGGAAGCAGCACTGTTTGATCCAGTGACTGTTCGTCGTTCTTCCCGTAGTCAAAGCATACGGACAGAATCATCTACCCGTTATGAGCGTGGTGTCAATCAAGCAGAATTGGATATTGCTTGTAAAAGAGCGATCGCATTAATTACTGAGTTAGCTGGTGGTACCCCCACAACCCAGAGTATTGCTGACCAGCGCCCTGACCCCTCTACTTGGGCACGTTCCATTGAGTTACGTCTTGACCGTGTCAATCAGATTTTAGGACCAGTTCATCAGGCAGAGGAGCTTGGGGAAATCCTGCCAGAAGATGTGGAACGAATCCTGACTGCCCTCGGATGTCAACTACAACCGATAGCATCAGAGGATTCTCCCCAATGGAAAGTGACTGTACCCCCCTACCGCTACCGGGATTTAGAGCGGGAAATTGATTTAATTGAGGAAATTGCCCGTCTCTACGGCTATGACAACTTCTGCGATAGCTTACCAAACAAGAGTGAACCAGGTTATCTATCTGCTGAGGAATTTTTAAAGCGAAAACTGCGATCGCAATTTCGTGCAGTTGGGTTCACCGAATTAGTCCAGTATTCCTTGGTCAAGCCAGAGGAACAGAACCAAATTCATCTTGATAATCCCCTGTTTACAGAATACTCATCCCTACGCACGGATTTACTATCAGGGCTTATTGATGCCTGTCAGTACAATATCGAGCAAGGCAATGGTGTACTCAACGGTTTTGAAATTGGTCGGATCTTCTGGCGAGCAGAAGAGGGTTTTGCAGAAGCTGATGCTATTGCCGGGATTTTAGGGGGAAATATCACCCAAGGTAACTGGGTCACGGGAGGGCATTCCGAACCCATGACCTGGTACGAGGCTAAGGGAGTACTAGAGAGAGTGTTTTCCCGTTGCGGTCTGACAGTAGAATACCAACCAGACCACAGCGATCCCCGTCTTCACCCAGGACGCACTGCATCCTTGTGGTTGCAAGGTGAAAAATTAGGCAAATTTGGGCAGTTGCACCCCCAGCTACGCTCAGAAAGAGGTTTTCCCGATCAGGTTTATGTATTTGATTTGGACTTGGAGCTAATTTTAGAGGCTCTTGATCGCGATGAAATTTTGACTCCCCGGTTCCAAGTCTATTCCACCTACCCAGCCATTGACCGGGATATTGCCTTCTTTGCCCCACTAAAAGTCTCTGTGGCAGAAATCGAACGTTCAACTCGCAAAGCTGCGGGAACTTTGTTGGAGTCAGTGGAATTGTTTGATGAATATAAAGGGGAGTCTGTTCCTGAGGCACAGAGAAGTTTGGCATTTCGGCTAATCTACCGTGCTAGCGATCGCACTCTTACTGATGCAGAAGTCGAGCCAGTACATCAGAAAGTGCGAGAAGCCCTAGAGGAAAAATTTGGGGTTAGCCTTAGAAGTTAAACGCGCTTTGAAGTTAAACGTTTAAAGGATGAAGTATTCATACTTCATCCTTTACATACTTCATCCTTTAACCTTAATTCATCTCGTCATAAAGTTCATCTAGGTTCTGGTGCTGAGTACGGCGGGAGCGACGGCGGTATTTTTTTGTTTCTAGCTTAGGTTCGTATTGACGCCGACCAGAAGCTTTAATTTTTAACTTCATAGTGGATTCAAGATCAGCTTTTTGCTTCAAAGCCTCTTGCCGTGCAATCACTTCTGCTAAAAAATCCAGATAATGCTGGTACCTTTCCCAGTCTCCTCGCACAGCACAGTTTGGCTCATTCCGATGTAGGCAATTACTGAATTGACAGCGGTGTTGGGCTAAACGCTCTCTTGCTTCTGGAAAGTAATGGATTAAATCCTCAGGAGAACAAGTCAAGTCAGGCTGATTGAATCCGGGGGTATCTGCCAAAAAACCACCTTTAGGCAACTCAAATAATTCCACGTGCCGAGTGGTGTGGCGTCCTCGACCGAGTTTACCAGTCACTTCTGCCACCCGCACCCTTGTTGCTGGAATCAGATAATTAATTAGACTGGATTTACCGACACCGGAAAGACCAGCCATAACGCTGATGGTCTGACTCAACAGGTCAGTCAGTTGTTCTAAACAAGTACCATTATGAACGCTGATCAAGACTGGCTGATAACCCCATGCTTCCAGACGCTGTTGCCAATGCTGCTGTTGCTGTTGTGTTACTAAATCACGTTTATTCAGACACAAACATACCTTGAAACCAGTAGATTCTGCCTTCACTAAAAACCGACTCAGCTGATAAGCATCCAGGGTCGGTTCTTCCAGAGCAAAAACTACCAGAATTTGCTGAGCATTGGCAATTGGTGGGCGGTCGAGCTGGGTTGTCCGGGGCAGCACGTCAGCAATCACCCCTCGTCCACCAGCCCAGTCAGGTTCATCTACTACAACCCGGTCTCCCACCATCACCTGCTGGCCAATTTTTTTTAACCGGGCTCTACGGGTACATAAGAGGGTTGAAGGTTGTAGGTTATTTGCTTGAAGGTCATCTTCACAACCTACAACCTCCAACTTGTCAACCTTCAACTGATCTAAACGCACCTGATAGAAATTTGCCTGAACCGCCAGCACGGTACCCAGCCAACGGGTTGACAAGTTTGACGAATTAGTGTATTCTAATTCAATCATGAAGATGCTGGTGTGGACGACGCACCTTCAGAGCAAAATAGCGATCGCGTTCTTCAACACCCTCTATGGGGTAACCCTCCATAGTCAGACTATCAGGAACCTGTTCAATGGGTTCTCCTGGGTCGAGCCACACTTCTAATAGGGCACCTGGAGCCATTTTTTCTAGATAGAGTTTAGTGCGAACAAAGTTAATCGGGCAAGGGGTACCCCGCAGATCCAGCTGATCATCAGGTCTAGAACTGATCTCGGAGGAGGCTAGTCCACTCATGAGCCAAACAACCCTCCCAAGAATCCTTCTATACCACCTTTACCAGTGCGCTCACCCTTTATTTTCGCTAGCTTCTCTAGCAATTCCCTTTCCTCAGGGCTAATCCGAGTCGGGATATCTATCAAAATCGTGATTAGGTGATCGCCCCGACTGACTGGGTTGCCCAATTTAGGGACACCGTGATTGTCTAAAGTTAATACAGTATTGGGTTGAGTACCGGGTGGAATAGTTAATTCCACTGGACCGTCTACTGTCTCTGCTTCGATAATACAGCCTAAAATTGCTTGTAAATAGCTAATTTTCATTTCAGACAGAATGTTAATGCCATCCCGCTGAAACTGGCTGTCTTCGTTTACAAATAGATAAACGTATAGGTCTCCTGGTGGACCAGCACGTAATCCAGCATCCCCTTCTTTAGAAACCCGTAGCCTGGTGCCATTATCCACCCCTGCTGGAATGGTGATTTTCAGTTTTTTGGTTTCTTGTTTACGACCAGCACCACCACAGGCTTCACACTTATCCTCAATGATTTGACCTTCACCGTTACAGGTAGGACAAACTGAGACTTGGGTGAAACTACCAAAAGGGGTACGAGTAGCACGCCGTACTTGACCTGTACCGTTACACGTTGGGCAAGTGCGGGGTCGAGTTCCTGGCTTTGCCCCTGTGCCGTTACAGACTTTACAAGTTTCTAGGTGAGGAATGCGGATTTCCTTTTCACCACCGAATATAGCTTCCTTGAAAGCCAGCTTCAAGTCTAGTCGGAGGTCGTCACCACGCACCGGGCCACTACGCCGACGACCAGTTTGCTGCTGACCCATACCACCAGCAAAGCCGCTGAAGAAGCTTTCAAAAATATCAGCAAAGCCCATATCGCCAAAATCTGAGTAGGCTGCTCCCGCACCTGAGGAAACACCAGCTTCCCCAAAACGGTCATATCTTGCTCGAGTTTCTGGTTCTGAGAGGACTTCGTAAGCCCGGTTAATTTCCTTAAAGCGCTCTTCAGCTCCTGGTTCTTTGTTAACATCTGGGTGGTACTTCCGTGCCAAGCGACGGTAAGCACGTTTAATTTCATCTTTGTCGGCATCACGAGAGACACCAAGCAGATCATAATAGTCAGCCATAGAGCGCTGATCGGTCTTCCATTTACATAGTGGGGGCTATTGTTATTCCTCAGGTTATTGCTATAAAAGCACAAAGAGCGCATTCCAGCATTACCTGCATCCTATATCATTGTCTATCAAAAAAATCAGCTGATTGCCACCTGCTTATGTGATCATAATCTCAAGGTTGGCTTGAGCTAGTCAAAGGAGCGAATTGAATTATCTATCTTTGAGGGAGCTGTTGCCGTAATCAACTGCTTCGTAGTCAACATTTACTTCTAAGGTTTCATCCTCAAAATCAACCACAAATTCTCCTACAGCATCCGGTTCTATTTGGGTGGAGTCGTTTGAATTGGACTCTTGAACTGTTTCGTCAGACGCCATAAATTCCGGGTCTGACCCCAGGCTGGCACTCGCGTAAATGATCCCCCCAATTTCCAAGACAGTTTTCTGCAAAGTTTCAATAGCTCCTTTCACCTCCTCGACCTCAATTGAGGGGTCTGTCATTATGGTGTCTAGGTGCTGCTTTTGTTGATCTGCTTGCTCCTTTAGTCCTTGAGCCTGAAGGTTAGCGCTAATCAATTCCCCATGGTCTTTGATAGTAGATTCATAGTTATATAGTAAGCCATCGGCTTGGTTTTTCAGTTGCACCAATTCCATGCGACGGCGGTCTTGGTCAGCATAGTCTTCTGCCTCACGGCGCATCCGTTCCACTTCCGCTGGACTTAATCCACCCGTATTGGTAATCACAATACTTTGCTCTTTCCCAGTTCCTCGATCACTGGCAGCGACTTTAAGAATGCCGTTGACATCGATTTCAAAGGTAACTTCAATTTGAGGGACACCACGGGGAGCTGGGGGAATACCAGTGAGCAGGAATTTTCCCAGGCTTTTGTTATCTCTAGCCATTGCCCGCTCCCCCTGCAATACGTGGATTTCTACCGAGGTTTGTCCATCAGTAGCTGTGGAAAATACCTGGGACTTACTGGTAGGAATAGTAGTATTGCGCTCGATAATTTTGGTGAACACTTCTCCTAAGGTTTCTATACCCAGGGACAGGGGAGTAACATCCAGTAGCAGGACATCCTCTACTTCCCCGCCCAAAACACCAGCCTGAATTGCTGCTCCCAATGCCACAGCTTCATCGGGGTTAACCGAACGATCGGTAGCCTTACCATTAAAAAACCTTTTAATAGCATCCTGCACCGCCGGGATACGGGTCGAACCCCCTACCAGCAAAATCCGGTCAATGTGCTCTGGCTTGAGGTCACTATCTTTGAGCGACTGCTTTACCGGTTCTATAGTTGCGTTAATTAGGTCCCTGGATAGTTCTTCAAACTTAGCCCGGGACAACTCCATCTCTAAGTGTTTTGGTCCTGTTTCATCAGCAGTAATGAAGGGCAAGTTGATGGGGGTGGCTACCATGCTAGACAGTTCAATTTTTGCCTTTTCCGCCGCCTCTCGCAAACGCTGAAGAGCCATTTTGTCTTCGGTGAGATTGATGCCCTCTTTGGCTTTAAAGTTTTGAACCATCCAGCGGACAATCACATTATCGAAGTCATCTCCCCCCAAGTGATTGTTACCAGAAGTTGCCTTTACTTCAAAGACCCCATTCCCCAGTTGCAGAACTGAGACATCAAAGGTACCACCACCCAAGTCAAACACCAATATAAGCTGGTCTTGATCCAGCTTATCTAAACCATAGGCAAGAGCAGCAGCAGTCGGTTCGTTTATAATGCGCAATACTTCCAAACCAGCAATGGTACCCCCATCCTTGGTGGCTTGCCGTTGAGCATCGGTAAAGTAGGCAGGAACTGTGATCACAGCTTTAGTCACTGAGTCCCCAAGAAAGGTTTCAGCATCAGCCTTGAGCTTTTGTAAGATCATGGCCGAGATTTCCTGAGGGGTATACTCTCGATGCCGAATCTTTACATCTACCGTCTCATCACGACCCTTAACACAGGTATAGGGGACACGGGAACGCTCTGTAGCGGTTTCATCCCAACGACGTCCGATAAAGCGCTTGATACTGTAGACACTGTTTTCCGCATTGGTCACTGCTTGACGCTTGGCCAGTTGACCCACCAGGTGCTCCCCTGACTTGCCAAATCCCACAATACTCGGTGTGGTTCGCCCACCTTCCGAGCTAGAAATGACTATGGGTTTACCTCCTTCTAAGACAGCAACACAACTATTGGTTGTGCCTAGGTCGATGCCAATAACTTTTCCCATAGGGTTGCGGCTTAACGGTTATGTTAAGTTATTTTAGTTTGATTTTTTGTTGAGTTGGTCAAAATAATAGAACTTCCCTTGGTGCATTCGTCCCTTTTCGTAGGATGGTCAGAGACTGACACCAAAGGAAGGTTAACCACTCAATGGCAGCTAATTTTCTGCCTCAGCAGATTTCTGAGCTTCTGAGGTTTCCTGTGGTTCTGCGGCAGCAGCTACTTTCACCATAGCGTGACGTAACACCCGCTCCCCAAGTAAATAACCCCGCATTAGCTGTTCTATCACTACTCCTTCTGGATAGTCATCCGTTGGTTCTCGCATAACCGCTTCGTGGAGATTGGGGTCAAACTCTTGCCCTTCGGGTCGCATCGCAGCAACCCCAAGGCGCTTGAGACTGTCTACCAGCTGTTTATAAACACCTTGATAGCTTTTGTGAATCGACATTTCCCCATCATTTTGAGGCTTAATTTGGGTGCGCGCCCGTTCAAAATTATCGACTACTGACAATAACTCAGTGATGGTGTTTCCTTTAACTTGATGTTCCAAGTCTTCTTTCTCTTTAGTTGACCGTTTACGGAAATTCTCAAAATCTGCCGCAATCCGGATGTATTGAGATTTAAAGGAGTCACATTGCTGAGTTCGCTCTTCTAGTTGAGCTTTCAGAGCCTCATTTTCCTGCTTGATGGTTTCTATAATTTTGGAATCGTCCTCCTTAGGTGATTCATCGGTAGCTGCTTGAGCTACCTCGGTCTGGGCTTCTTGGTCTACCGACTCTGACTCAGATGCAACAGCCGCAGGGGATTCAGTTGGTTGTGCTGCTTCAGGGTTAACATCTGAGTCAGATGCTACGGCTACCACTTCCGCCTCACGATTGTCTTCGAGTACCGTAGTGGACTCTTCGTTTGTCTCATGCGAAGTGTTATCTGACTGTTTTGCTTCGTCAATCATGCTCCACTCATCCCAATTCAATAGACTGCTAGTTTATCTATTAATTCTTACTAGCCATCCAATTTTCCAGCAAATTTTTTAAACTAACCAGGTTCAGTCTAAGACTATAGCATGGCTTTCTAACCTGATTGAGAGTTGTTGCGACCTTACACTTACCTCAACTGTGTGGTCTTCCACGGCCTCCATCAGCAAGAATGCGGGTCTTGGGCAGGGTCGCCGATCAGATCCTTATGGCCTGTACGCTTACGCTCGCCACCTACTGTGGTTTTTCCACGGACTGTCTTTGATGGTGCTACTTCAGTTTGCTGGCCTTGTTGCATAGTTGAATGTTTTGATGTTGACACTCCCCGCTTTAAAAAGACGGGGATTCCTAGATCTACGACCGGCCTTAAACCTCCGTGTCCAAATGGCAATATCTAAACCTGAACCCCGTCAAGACCAAGATTCTAGTTCAGTTCACGTGCATACCCAGCGGGCTAGTCTCGCGATAGCGTTTAGTTACTTTTTGAGAAGTGCCTTATGAAGTCCATTGCTTCCCTGTTTCACCTGGTTCCGGCGTGCCGGAGACGAAACCTTAGAAGAGTGGAGCCTTAATCAAAAAGATTAAAACTTGTTACTCATAGCCGACTAACTATAAAGGCTCCACTCTTCTTACGGTAACTTCTAACCCCGCCGTACCGTTCTTTTCTCAAAATGCGATTCTGCTGGGTTCACACACCAACGTTTAATTGATGATTGGGTTTTTAGCGATGCAGCGCGGTCTTGGGGGAAACCCCCAAGACCGCGCTGCATCAAGAAAGGAGGATTTTCCCTACCCTCCGGGCATTTCTACTTTAACGCCCTTGCAGTGGCGGGTCTCTCTCCCGGTTGCGCCAAGGCCAAAGGCCACGCTACGCGAACGGATTCTCAGCCTGTACCCATATCTTCATATTACTATAGCGCGAGGGTATTGTCAACCTTTTGACAAAAATATTTCTAGGCGACTAAAGTCTCTGCGAGCCTACATCCGGTGGTTTAAAAACACGGGGTTTTGGCTTGTGAGAATTTCCATAAGAATTATACAGCGAATGAGTTGGCTTAGTTTTTATGATGTATAATCCTATATTTAGCTACGAGAAATTATCCGAGTCCGTGAATATAACTAAAAGGTAAAAATAATGGAGTGGCAACCACTCCGATGCAAGTTAACATAAGGCTTTTGGGAATACTGTGTAAAGTAAGGAGAGCTCCTATTCCGTCATGACTTACTCCTCATCTCAACGACGCGCCCTAGTAGTCCGTAACGATTTTTCTCCCTTTGGTAATAAACTTATTCAGGCTGGTTACGTTAATGTTGACCAGATGCAGCAAGCTTGGCTGGAAACTCGCAAGTCCGGAAGACCCCTGACGGAAGTCATCGAAGCAATGACCGGACGTCAGTTACCACCTGATTTGATCCGCCAATACAAGAAACAGCAGTTGTTTGAACTGAAAGTTCTGTTTGGTGTTGAGTCTCTAGATCCGGAAATTAGTGATATTTCTACTCAGCAAGTCGGTGGCTTGATCGAAACCCTGATTCCCATTGATATTTGCCGTCGCTATCACCTGCTACCCATATCTAAGCATGAAACTGAGCCACCATCGGTTTTGGTGGCAATGGTTTCTCCTGATGATCTAGAAGCCCAGGATGATTTGAATCGGATTCTACGACCTCAGGGAATCAAGTTGCAACGGATGGTCATCACTAAGGAAGACTATCAGCAAATCATTAGTCAGTATCTTGACGATCAGTTGGCACGGCAAAAGCAACTAGATCAACAAAAATCCGTAGATGTAAAGGAGGATTTAGAGAATTTAGGCTCATTCGATACTTTACAGGATGCCCCAGAGGAAGCAGAAGCAGACCTAGATTCGTCTTTGAATGAGGCAGGGGGGGCTCCGATCATCAACCTGGTCAACAAAATCCTGGCTAAGGCTTTACAAGAAGGGGTTTCTGACATTCACATCGAACCCCAAGAGGAGCAGTTGCGGGTGCGCTATCGCAAAGATGGGGTACTGCGTCAAGCCTTTGATGCCTTACCCCAGCGAATACATACAGCGGTGGCGGCTCGTTTCAAAATCATGGCAGATCTCGACATTGCTGAAAGACGCTTACCCCAAGACGGTAAAATTCGGCGTATGTTCCAGGGGCGCAAAGTTGACTTTCGGGTCAATACCTTGCCCAGTCGTTATGGGGAAAAGGTGGTTCTGCGGATCCTAGATAACGAATCCACCCAGTTGGGGTTGGATAAGTTGATCACAGACCCAGACACCTTAGAATTGGTCAGGGAAATGGCTAAGCGTCCCTTTGGATTAATATTGGTGACCGGTCCAACGGGATCGGGGAAATCAACCAGCTTGTATTCAATTCTGGCAGAACGTAATGATCCTGGGGTGAATATTAGTACTGCAGAAGACCCGATTGAGTATTCGTTACCTGGGATTACCCAAGTGCAAGTTATTCGGGAAAAAGGCATGGATTTTGCCTCAATTCTACGAGCCTTTCTGCGCCAAGACCCGGACGTGATTCTGGTGGGTGAGACCCGAGACAAAGAAACAGCTAAAACCGCGATTGAAGCAGCTTTGACTGGTCACCTAGTATTGACTACTCTACACACTAATGATGCGGCTGGTGCGATCGCTCGTTTAGATGAAATGGGTGTTGAACCCTTCATGGTTTCCGGTGCCTTGCTGGGAGTGTTGGCTCAACGATTGATGCGGCGTGTTTGTTCTAATTGCCGCATTTCTTACCAACCAAGTTCTGCAGAACTAGCGCGCTATGGTCTGTCAGCTTCTAGAGATGGCGAGATTACCGTCTATCGCGCCAATACCCTAACACCGGAGGAAATTGCTGAAGCTAGGACACAAGGTACACTCTGTAAAACCTGTAATGGTATTGGTTACAAAGGACGGGTTGGTGTTTATGAAGTGATGCGCATCACTGAGAACCTGCAAGGCTTAATCAACCAAGGGGCTCCCACGGAGAGGATTAAGGAAGCTGCTGTAGAGGAAGGGATGATCACGATATTAGCCTATAGCTTGAATTTGGTACAGCAAGGTTATACCACCTTTGAAGAAGTGGAACGAGTAACCTTTACTGATTCCGGCTTAGAGACAGAAATGAAAGCTAAGCGCAAGAGTTCTCTAACCTGTACCACTTGCTCAGCTCAATTGCAGCCGGAGTGGCTAGACTGTCCTTACTGTATGACACCGCGTTTCCAAAATTAATTTAGTTATTAGTTTCTTGTTAATTTTAAAGTAAAAATTAACAATTGGCTATTTTATTTTCACTCAGGTCTAATCAATAACTACTACTGAGGTTTTTAAGGGAGACAACATTATGGAACTAATGATTGAAGACTTGATGGAGCAGATGATCGAGATGGGGGGGTCAGATATGCACATCCAAGCGGGTGCGCCAGTCTACTTCCGCGTCAGTGGTAAACTCCAACCCATCGATGACGAAGCCTTGAACCCTCAAGCCTGTCAGCGATTGATTTTCAGTATGCTTAACAATTCACAGCGTAAGGAATTGGAGCAAAACTGGGAACTTGATTGTTCCTATGGTGTCAAGGGGTTGGCTCGTTTCCGTGTCAATGTTTACAAAGAACGGGGTTGCTATGCGGCTTGCTTGAGGGCGTTGTCTTCCAAGATTCCTAATTTTGACAAATTGGGTTTACCGGATGTGGTGCGGTCGATGAGTGAACGACCAAGGGGAATGATATTGGTCACCGGACCGACTGGTTCTGGGAAAACTACTACCCTAGCAGCCATGATTGATTTAATTAACCGCACAAGGGCAGAACATATTCTGACAGTGGAAGACCCGATAGAATATGTGTTTCCTAACATCAAGAGCTTGATTCACCAACGTCAAAAAGGTGAAGATACTAAGACCTTTGCCAATGCTCTGAAGGGGGCACTGCGGGAAGACCCGGATGTGATTTTGGTGGGTGAAATGCGGGATATGGAAACTATTGGTCTCGCTATTTCCGCAGCTGAAACTGGTCACTTGGTATTTGGAACACTACACACTAACTCAGCTGCTCAAACCGTAGACCGGATCATTGATGTGTTTCCATTTGGACAGCAAGCTCAAATACGAGCTCAGCTGTCTAACTCTTTGATTGCAGTATTTAGTCAATGTCTAGTACCGAAGAAAAATCCTAAACCCGGTGAGTTTGGTCGGACGATGGCTCAGGAAATCATGGTAGTGACACCTGCTATTTCTAACCTGATCCGGGAAGGAAAAACGTCTCAAGTCTACTCTGCTATCCAAACCGGTGTGAAATTGGGAATGCAGACCCTGGAACAAGCTTTAGCGGGTCAGGTGAAATCTGGCTTGATCTCTTTGGAAGCAGGACTTAGTAAAAGTTCTAAACCGGATGAATTGCAACGTATCGTTGCTGGTTCTGCAGGGATGAATTCTAAGGGCGGTAGAGCAAAGGCGACCCGCTAGTCTAGAGAAAGGACCGACTGCTACCATCAAACTTTCCATTAGACTTAATCTAGAAAAAAGCCATGCCTACTTTTATTGCTAAAGTTCGGGACAAATCAGGCAAATCCAAAAAAGAAAAAATTGACGCTGCTACTCCTGAACAAGCCCGCACCATGCTAGAACATCGGTATGATGCTGTTGGCAGCGTCAAGAAAAGCATAGATATTGACTTTAGCCTATCAGGCCTTTCTGAAAAATTTACCAATGTCACGATCAAAGACAAAGCAGTCTTTTCTCGTCAGTTTGCCGCTATGGTTAATGCTGGTGTGGCTATCGTCCGATGTCTTGGGGTATTAGGGGAACAGTGTTCTAATCCTAAGCTGAAAAAGGCGTTGATGAACATCAGTACCGAGGTTCAACAAGGAACTAATCTATCGGAAGCCATGCGTAACCATCCAGATTGTTTTGATGATCTTTATGTGAGTATGGTTCAGGCTGGGGAGGTTGGGGGTGTACTTGATGAAGTGCTCAACCGATTAGCTAAGCTGCTCGAAGATATGAATCGCCTGCAAAACCAAATCAAATCAGCTATGGCTTACCCTAGTGTGGTAGGATTTTTAGCCCTACTGGTTTTTCTGGCAATGACAATGTTTCTGATCCCAATCTTTGCTGGAATATTCCAAGATTTAGGAACAGAATTGCCACTTTTAACCCGATTTATGCTATGGTTGAGCGGTATACTCAGAAGTTGGAAAGTTCTGATTCCTATTGTTGTTGTAGCTGCTTTATATACAGCTTTCAAGTATTACTACAAAACCCCCATGGGTAAGTTGCAAATTGATGGTTTGCAGTTGAAAATGCCTCTGTTTGGTGAGTTGAATGAAAAAGGCTCCGTAGCTCGGTTTTGCCGAGTCTTTGGCTCCTTAACTCGTTCGGGAGTACCGATCCTGAATTCCTTAGATATTGTCAGAGATACAGCGGGTAACCAGGTAATTTCTAATGCTATTAATTCAGCTAAAAATGAGATTCAACAGGGTGGGATGATTAGTCTGGCTTTACAACGAGAAAACATTTTTCCTCCTTTAGCAATTCAAATGATTAGTATTGGTGAAGAGACGGGTGAGTTGGATTCTATGGTGATGAAAGTTGCTGACTTCTATGAAGATGAAGTGGAGCAAGCGGTTAAAGCACTAACTAGTATCTTGGAACCAATTATGATTGTGGTTTTGGGAGGCATGGTTGGTGTGATCTTGATATCTATGTATCTACCAATGTTTAAAGTGTTTGAAACTATGGGCTAATTCGATGCCTGTTCAGAAATCTGATTACGAAGCTTGGCTAGCAGAGTATAGTAACCATGATGGTGCGATCGCACTCCTGAAATCCTATCGACCTTACCTGGAAATGATTCCTAGTATGCGCCGACCTTATGAGAGTGTGATCACCATTCCCTTGCCAGTGGTGAGAATTCGCCACTCGCCATCCTCCTTAGGGCATAAAAGTGTCAGCCATGGCACGATCACCGAAACTGTAGCTTTACCCTGTGATCTAGCTATGGTAATGTGCGATCCCGAATGGAAAATCAAGATGGAGATAGAGATTGTTCTATTCATCCATCGTCCCCATGAAGACTTCTCTGACTTGCTCAGTCGCTGGCGTCAGACCCAAGTGTTACTAGACAAAGACTATGAATGGCTAATGCCTCCTGGCTATCAACACATTCTCAGTGATGGCGTAAATCGTATCTATCCCTTGTTTGTGGTTTTCCCAGAGACACCCCAACGGATTCAGCGAGGTTTACTAGGGGCTAGTCTACCATTTGTGCTACAAACGACCGATGCGATTAATCTGGAACAGGAGGAAACATCCAGCTTAGTTGAAGAGGGTAAGCAGATGGGGAGATGGGGAGATAGGGAGATGGGGAAATGGGGAGATGGGGAAATGGGGAAATAGGGAGATTTTGATCAATGTTAGTTATCCCAACATCCTATTATAGCGTTTTTAATACCTATAGACAGAATAGAGGTGGTGCGTTACGGGGCGGACTATCCCAACCTGGGCGTTGAGGCGGAAAATCATAGCAAGTCCGCCCCTAACGCACCCTACGCACGATTCCCGATTCCCGATTCCCGATTCCCGATTCCCGATTCCCGATTCCCTACTCCCTAAAACCGACTATTTCACAAACTGGGGCATGACTTCAGCAGCAGTCAATAGACCATAAATCCCTTTGTGATGTAGGGAAACTCCTGCTTTTAGATAGCCAAAGGCGGGACCACAAACATTAGCAGCCATGCTGGTTTCATCACCAAGGGTAAAGGTGTGAGTGGAAATCTTACCTTCAAAGGTGCGACCGGTGATTTGGACATTGGTACTGAGGGGTTTTTTAGGATTGCGGGTATCAACGACACCACCAACAGAAACGCGATCGCGTGAGCAAATCCCTGCTAGTTCCAGCATCACATCATCAGCGTGTTCCATATTCTCTAGGCTGATGATGCCTTTGGTTTCATCTAATAAGGCTTCGACTTCAGCATCACTCATGGCTTTGGCTCGTTCTACATCATAACCGGGAAGGTGAGCAATATCTTCTCGAATGGTGGCTCGATAGGCTTCCCAGTTAGCAATCCCTACCCCAAAGGTAATCTTGACACTGTGAATCTCGGCATAGCTTTGAGATGCGATCGCAGCAGCAGCGGTCAATAGTCCTGGTGTAGCACCGCAGCCAGTCATATAGGTAATTCCAGCGGCTTGCAATTCATCTTGGAGTTGCAACAGTTGTTCTAGAGCACTAGTGCGCTTGAGAGCATCTACTAACACTCCCTGCCAACCCGATTGAATAAATTGCTTAACCACCGATGCCATAAAAGTATTCGGTAAATTTGGCAGTGCTAGGAAATATCCATCTACTGTCGCGTTTTGGATTAAGTCTTCGATACTGTTGCTACTTAAGGTGCCACCTGGTTCTAGATAACCTAAAGAACCTTGAGATTGGTAGGTCTGGATACAACGCTCAGGATTTAGCCCAGCCGCGTCATACGCATAACCTTTACGGTCAGCTGCTGCTACCCAAAGCATTTCTCCCTTAGGAGCTAACACTCTGGTAGCCGCTTGACCTAATCCCCCAAAGCCTAAAACCCCTACTCTGATTCGCTCTAATCCATTGGGATTGGCGGTTTTGGGGTTATTTACACCTCTGACTTGCGTTTCACTCATAACTTTATAGACTGTTTAGCCGAACTGTCATAATTCATACTTCATACTTGATAGTTTGCCCAGTCCCCTATATTCTCTAGATTTTGTTAACAAACCATTTTTGGGTTATACCACCCCTTGACTATTCCCTAAAGTTACGAGAAACTTACAAAATATTAAAGTAAACACTCGATTTACTATAAACTTATGTTAATGTTGTTTGCGCCATGATCTAAATTATTATCATTTGATTAGTGACCAGCTATAGCACTGGTCAGTGATCAGTGATATAGCGCTACGCGCAAGGCAATAGGCAAGAGGCAATAGGCAATAGTTTAGTAGAACTACTTTTGCTGCTTGTATCAATGTCAAACACCTTAATGCGTAGTGTGATATCAATCCGGGATTACATACTCCTGGACAGGTGCAACAACCGGTGCCACAACCTCTAAATAGGCATAAACCGAGCACTAAGGCGACTATGGAAACATTAGAGTTTGTCATTTATCCAGATGGTCGAGTCCAGGAAAAAGTCACTGGGATCATCGGAGCCTCTTGCGCAGAGGTAACAGCTGCTATTGAAGCTCAGCTAGGACGAGTCGTATCTGTTGAGAAAACATCAGATTACTTCGACCAAAAGCTTGAACTGTCCGCAACAGCGACAACTCAAGCTACGGTTAGCCATTGGTAAATTTGTGTTCCAGTTAGTAAATTCGTTTAATTACCAAACATGTCTCATTTCAGCACTATCAAAACCCAAATCCGTAACCGTTCATCCTTAGAAACTGCTTTAAGTGACTTAGGGATTGATTGGCAATCTGGTCCTAGCTCTGTGCGCGGTTATCAAGGTCAAACTCGCACTGCTGAAGTAGTGATTGAGCAAGAGAATGACTACGACATCGGTTTTAGTTGGAATGGTAACGCCTACGAACTTGTTGCTGATTTTCAGTATTGGCAACAGCCTTGGTCTGTAGATGGTTTCCTACAACGGGTAACCCAGCGTTACGCTTACAACACAGTAATTAAGGAAACTGCTAAGCAAGGCTTTGAGGTTGCTGAGCAACAAGATAATAAAGATGGTTCAATTCGTTTAGTGGTACAACGCTGGAGCGCGTAATGTCTGAGTTCTCACCGACGCCAGAGCGTTCGGGTTTAGAACCAGAGTTAGGGGGTGTCTTTCGAGATGCTCCAGAGCGGTCTGGTTTTGAGCCAGAGCTAGGGGGTATTCTGCGACAAAAAGGTGTTTACGTTGATGAAATTACCTGCATTGGCTGTAAACACTGCGCCCACGTCGCTCGAAATACGTTTTATATGGAAGCCGACCACGGTAGATCCCGGGTTTTTCGGCAAGATGGCGACCCAGAAGACGTGATACAAGAAGCGATAGACACTTGTCCAGTAGATTGTATCCACTGGGTTGATTACACTAAGCTTAAAAATCTAGAACAAGAGCGACAATATCAGGTAATTCCTAGAGCAGGATTGCCCATTGACCGGAGTATTGTTGCTGCCAAAATTAAGGAAAGGAAGCTGGCAAGGAAGCGTAGGAAAAAAAGGTAAGCATTCAGCTATCAGCCATCAGCTTTCAGCTTTTAATATTACCAAATCCTCGATGGCTTAGAGCTGTTGAGGGTTTTATGTTGTTTGATCGCAATGGTTGGATTTTAGGAAGTAGGGAGCAGGGAGCAGGGAGCAGGGAGCAGGGAAAATGCGATGCGTGAGCATTGAGCCACTACGCGATTGACCTTTGGTCACGCTATGCGATCGCGTCCTTCAAAACTAATTCCATTAGTAGCATGATCAGCGCGTTTCTCTTAGTTATGAGGTATAATCAAGGTTTGGATACTTCTACTTACTTTCCACCCTTACCACCCTTTTAACGCTCCCTGCTCCCTACGTAAGCTATCAGCTTATCGGTCACAGCGTCCAAGCCTGTGCCACAATCAAGCCTGTGCCACGAGGTTTATTTTAAGTAAGCTGACCGCTGACAGCTGACGCCTGAAGGTAAGAATTCAGTTAATTGGCTACCGCAATTTGAGAGCGTACTCGTAAACAGCCATCGCTGGCTTGACAGGTCTCCTCAGTTTTACAATTAGGATTGCCTTCGCTTTTACCTAAAGACGGCAACACTAGATTCTGGTCAGGTTCCTGGGCAATGAATTCTTTGATCATACCGGTTTGAAACACTAAGGCCAGAGTTGATCCACCATAACTAAAGTATCCCAGTTCCTCACCTTTTGCTAAGGATTGACCTACTTTAACATTGATTGTAATTGAGGAAATTTCTGTGATCCCAATCGGTAAAACCGCTACTTTACCAATTGTGGGATTTTCAATCACGATTAACCCCCGGGTATTAACCATAGCTTGGTAGCCTTGAGATAAAGTTCCCGCAGTTATATCGAATCCTTCTGAGCGTAATTCGCTGAAGGTCAAGCCTTGAATCACACGGGCTTCTAGAACAGTACCACTAATTGGTGCGTGCCAACGATGGTAGTCAGAGCCATCAAGAAATGACTGTAGAACATCACCCTCAATGAAACTTTCTATGTATGGGCTACCCTGGAGCATATCAATCAGGGAATACTCCTGACCTTTGCTCCAAAACCTGTCGCATAACTTGACATTACAAGCAATTCGATAAACAGTACCGTCATTAGGTGATACAATTACTGTGTCATCATCCGGGCTATCAACAGGTCGGTATGTATCGAGGTCTAACTCCCGGTGGAAAAAGTCATTATAGGACTTGAACCCCCAGTAGGGCATATCGGGGTTATCTTTATTGGCATAGTTTACGCACTGTTCAAGGCACAACTCATTTTGGGCTTCTAGAGACAGCCAACCATCTGAAGCTTCAAGGTCTTGGTTTGGGTTGAGAACTGTTCTGGAATCCGGAGAGTCTAGATAATCACACCACCCTTGCAGCACGGCTGTCAACAGAACATTAAATTCTTTGAGGCGAAATAAGGTCGCCCCAGAAGGAGCGTACATAAAAAACACGAACAGCTTGGACATCGGAAAGTGCTGTCCTTTATACTCAGGTGCTCGTTGAATCACGTAGTTGATACATACCAGCCATTGTTCAACTGTTGTAAAGCTGGGCTCTACACCCAAGTACTCAATCACCCCCTCAATGAATTCTTCGATCATCATGCTGGCATACATACGGGCAATAGCATCATTAGTATGACAGCTGAGATAATCAGACAAAGCCCGCACTGAAGGTCGTAAGGGTTCGGGGTTCTCTTCTGCTAACTGTAGAACCTCCCGTTGCCAGTCGATAATCTCAATAGCCTGATCCCGGTCGTCTGAAGTGAGTTCTCCACCATGGCGTACTGCAGCAGCAACACGCAGGATCTGTAAGATATTGATCATCTAGATACTCCCTGAAATCACAAATTTGTGAAGCTCTAGCTCCGATAGTGAGTCTAGGGACAGTTGCCGTCTATGTCAACTCTGAGACGAGCACCTCTGGGTTAAAATAACCTTTAAATTTTAACGCTGAGGGGGTGATAACTCCGTGAGGTCTTTAGGGAAAGGTGAAATGCGATCGCGTCCTTCAAAACTGATTCCATTAGTAGGATGATCAGCAATGCGATAGACCTTTGGTCACGCTACACGATCGCATCCAACAACAACAATACCTTAAAAATGGAAAATATATTATTATAGCACAGCAATATCTTTATTTGTAATAATATCAAAAATTCTTTGGCTCTCTTTCTTACTACTCCCGACTCCCGACTCCCGACTCCCGATTCCCTATTGCCGTCCTACCACCAAATCCCACAGAGCATCAATACCTCTGCCCACATAGTCGGAATCTTGGTGTTGTTCAATCCATTCAATCACGGTAGGGAGCACATGATTAGATGTTTTGCCCAATTTGCCCAAGGCATCGGCTGCATTCCCACGCACAAAAGACGTATCATCCTTTAGTAGTGGTAGTAGGGCGTTGAGTACGGTTTCTGAGCCATTTCCCAATTTGCCCAAGGCTTCGGCTGCTCTCCCACGGACACCAGAATCATCATTCTGAAGCTGTGCTAGGAGGGATTTGACTACGGTTTCTGAGCTGTTTCCCAATCTGCCTAAGGCTATGGCTGCATCCCCACAGACAGAAGACTCATGATCCATTAGCCGTGCTAGGAGGGTGCTGACTACAGTTTCTGAGTTGTTGCCCAAATTGCCCAAGGCTGTCGCTGCATTCCCACGCACAAAAGAATCATCATCTTGAAGCAGTGCTAGGAGGGCGCTGACTACGGGTTCTGAGCTGTTGTCCAAATTGCCCAAGGCTGTCGCTGCATTCCCACGCACAAAAGAATCATCATCTTGAAGCAGTGCTAGGAGGGTGCTGATTACAGTTTCTGAGGTGTTGCCCAAATCTACCAAAGTTTTGGCTGCATCCCCACGCACATCAGAATCATCATCCTGAAGCAGTGCTAGAAGGGTGCTCACTACAGTTTCTGAACTGTTGCCCAATTTGACCAAGGCATCGGCTGCTCTGACACGCACAGAAGACTCATGATCCATTAGCCGTTCTAGAAGAGCGCTGAGTACAGTTTCTGAGTTGTTTCCCAATCTGCCCAAGACATCAGCTGCATTTCCACGCACATAATAGTCATCATAGTCATCATTCTTAAGCATTACTAGGAGGGCGTTGACTAAGGTTTCTGAATTGTTTCCCAATATGTCCAAGACACCCACACCCAATTCACAAAGACGCACAAAATAATAGGGAAAGTGAAATGGTGCTAGGAGGCCTTTGACCACGTCTTCTAAGTTGTTGCCAAATTTGCCCAAGGCATAGCCTGCGATCAGACGCACATAAACCTTCTCATGCTCAATCAGTTCTAGCAGGCCGTTAAGCAAGGGTTCTGAGCTGTTGCCCAAATTGATCAGGGCTTCGGCTGCCCTCGAATGCACTAGAAGATGGCTATCCTGAAGCCGTGCCAGCCATGTTGTAATTAGCTGATCCTTTTCCCCTAACTCGCCTCGATAGTTGAGCAATCGTTCTTCATCAATTAAATTTGATTGCTCTTTCAACAATTCCAATACCTGTGCTTGAAAATCCGTTTCATAGAAACTACAAATTATTTGATCAATCTGCTCGTAAACCCTCTCCCCAACCCGCTCCTCACTACTCACCTCCAACTCAACCAACCGCTCTAAAATCTCTTGCACTAAGGCACGATCAGCACCTCGCAAATTCTTCGGGTCTTCTGCCAAACAATTACCAGCAAATAACAAATCCCGATGTAACCATTGCTCATAGTTACTATTATTAGTCAATACTGCCCGAATCGCCTTCGCCGCATTTTTCGGTTTTTGTTGTGCTATCAACAATAATAACACTTCGCGCCAGTGGGAGTCATGTAAATGCTCTTTAATATGATTCAAAACAATTCCAAAATCATACTCATTTTCTGCTTGATAGTTAATCTCTTCAGCACACAAGTATTCTTGAAACGTCTTATGGACAAACCCATAACAATCTTGCCCCTGCTCATTCAATAAACCCGTGCGATCGCGAATCAAGGTTACAAATGCTTCTGCTTCTTCTTTAGCTTGATATAACTGTACTTGCTTCAAGGTTTTAATCTCTTTACTCAACTGAGCAATCAAATCTTTTTTATTAATAATGGTGCCGCCTTCGTTATCGTCACTATTTCCTTGGCTATGAATCCAATAAGCCAACAATTCCATCAATCGGCGCAAATCATACAAATCTAGATACTTAAATATTAATCTATAACGGATTTCCTTCTTAGCATCCCAAGAGGTTAACAAGGTTTTGACGGCACAATTATAAAGCTCAAACCGTTCTTTGGGCAATACCGCTTGATACCGATGGATTAATGCAATAATTGTCAACAATAAGGGATTCCGTGCCAACAAGGTAATCCGGTCATTATCATTCAGCGCCTTTCGTAAACTATGCTTCCACCTTTCCGCTTCTGCTTTGTCTTGAAAACGACTGTTATACCAGTTATCAATAAAAGCTGAAATCTTCTGGTCATCAAAGGGTTGAATTTGATAGTGGGGAAATTCCTCAGTGCGGAAAAAGTCGCGCCGATAACCAGCAGGGCGAGATGTAATAATAGCGCGATTTCTATCAAACTGTCCTAAAAAATTCTCGATGCGCTTGACTACATCATGGCGTTTAGCCTCATCTGCTACTTCATCCAAACCATCCAGCAATATCAACGCTCTACCATCAGACAACCAATGCTCAAAAAATCCCACTGGTAACGGTTTCACTGACATGGTCTTTTCCGCAAATATCCGAGCATAGTCGATCACGCTTTTATCGAGATGTCTGGCAAAATCTCGCATCCTGATTAAAATCGGTAGCCAGTCGGTATCACGATCTAATCCTAAAACCTCAGGATTTTGCTGAGCTAACATTACCGCAAAATAGCTCATCAAGGTGGTTTTACCGGAGCCTGGCGCACCCAAGATTACTACTCGTCTCGACTGATTTTGATTCAATAACTGCTGAGCTAATAATTTTCGGCCAGTTGTCTTTTCCAATAGTAGCCTTTCCGGTTTTTCTCCACTACCAGCTGCTAACAACTCCTGCTCCCAAGCGCCAGCAGTTGATACGTCTTCCACTACATCTGGCATTACAAAAATCTGAGCTAACTTCTCCGATTTTTCTACTTCTTGCCCAGGTACAGCAATGCCAGCAAATTTGACATCATCAAACCAGTTAGCTAACTGTTGATTATAATCCCCTTTAGCTACCTGAAATTTTATATAAGTATCCGTGTGCTGAAAATACGCATTAATAAATGTCTCTATCCAAGGCTTGAGACTGTCTTGATTTAGTTTAATAGTCTTGGCGTCAGCTTCTTGTTGAAATACGGTGCTTAAAATCTCCCGGTCTGGCTTCCCTTGATTAAGTAACGGTTTCTGTAATTCCGCCACAACAGCAGAATGAGTAAAATAGTCGTTCAAAAACCGATTAACTCCCTTCCAGCCATCCGGGGGAGCGTGAAAAAATAAGCGCTGTTGATTATCCAGTTGTTTGTCCCATTCATCAACCGCTTCTGCTCCCGCTTTAATGGCTTTTTCGATATCGCTTTTACTCAGAGATTTAATTATATGCTTCCCTGCTTGTCCCGCAATAATACCTAACAACGGTGACGCTACTTTCGATAGTTCTAAACTAGCCAAAAGGGACAATACTGCCATAATTTATAGGTAATTATGTTCGATAGGTTTAATTATAGCAATTTAGGAAGCAGGGAGCAGGGAGCAGGGAGCAGGGAGCAGGGAGTAGGGAGCAGGGAGCAGGGAGCAGGGAGCAGGTAAAAAATACTAGGTATTTCAATACTATTAGTATAAACGATAAGCACCTAAACAAAATTAATTTCCTACTACCAATCTCTGTAACCCTTACATTGTAAGGCTTTGAGGTTTGAAAAATGTGTAATTAATTTTGTGCACCTGCTTAGAATTTAGAATTTAGAATTTAGAATTTAGAATTGATAAAAAAATATGATGCTCTGAAATAGGCGCTATGGATTCGCCTTAGGCTACGCTACGCGATCGCTAATTAAAAACATCAGTAAAAAAACAAAAATACTAATCTATTTTTTTTTATATATACCCCATTACGAAAAATAAATATCACAAAAAAAACAAAAATACTTGACAAGATAAATAATTATTATTACCATAAAAATGTCACAAATACAACAGCAAAAAAAATTATGGACATCGAAAACTTTCTCCCAAATTTTGAGTATAATCCCAACAATCCTAATCTCCCTGAATTATTTGGCCAACCTCAGCCAGGACGGGAGCAAATCAAACATGTATTGATCGGTTCTCCCAAAACTGTGCGGGTCACAATCTATAATCTTTATAGCCGTGGCTACGCCCAAGTTCATGAGTGGAGCACTCCTCAACCTGTCGGAAATTCTGGTGAGGTGATCAGTATTTTGATTCGACATCTGTTGGTAGATTAAGATAGCAAGTTGCCAGGGATTTGAATCCCTGGCCACAGGTCAAAAACTGAGGAGAAAGTACGACGTCTGAATTCTAAAATCTAAGTTAGTATGTTGTTGATTTGGTGAACACATAGTCAAGGATCCTAGGGTTCTTGACTATTACAAGAAAAAATTCGGTCAAGGATTGGAATTAACCAGAACTTGACCGAATTTTTTTTATTTTGATTAGGGAATCGGGGAGATGTTGCGTAGGGTGTGTTAGGGGCGGGCTTAGTTTGATGTTCAACTTCTTCGCGGCTAAAGTCGCCCCGTAACGCACCAACCAAAGACTTGCGACAATGCAATAGTTTTTCTAACCTTCCACACTTACAACCCTTTACACCCTTTCGATACCTTTGCATCTTTTCGGAAATCGTGTTAATATAACAATATCGTTAAAGCAATGGTTTTACCGCCATGATGATTTCTACCGCACAAGCTGCTGAATTACTAGGTATCTCTGCCACTCGCGTCCGTTTCCTGTTGAGCAAGGGCAGAGTCAAAGGAGCTTATAAGGTCGGTAGAACTTGGGTGATTCCCTTATTTGATGGCATGCCAGTAGTTACCCCTGGCACTCGCGGACCGAAGCGGAATTGGTCAAAGCGTACAAATTATACGAAGGCGGTCATCCACGTTAATCAGAAAGTGATTCGCCAAAATCTCAAGACCGGCGAACGCAATCCAGTGATTACCGTCAAACGTGGCTCTAAAAACACTTACGGTCACACTGTGGAAGTCAATGGCCCTTGTCGGGTCATGTATCGCCCAGATAATCCCCTACATTGTGGAGCACGGGTATGGATTGAGACGATTTCTGATTTTAAGGTAATTGCCTAAGCGGTCAGCGGTCAGTGGTCAGCGGTCAGCGATCACCCATTGGCCAGAAGCTGATAGCTGATAGCTGATAGCTGATAGCTGATAGCTGATAGCTGATTAAAAATAGCTAGTAACTGTTCGCGTAGCGTGCGCGTAGCGCTTAAGCTGATAGACTTTATATTAATGGATAGAGTTGTGGTCAGTCAGTAGTTTTTCAACTCTAGCTTCTTCAACTTTGGAGGTTAATTTTTTCGATTCATGGATATCTCTTGTGGTTTTCGCGATGTTGATGCTAGAACCAACAGAGAAGGCTAAACCCATGCCTAAGTAACCTTTAATCCAGTTATCTCCTGGCAAATTCGCAATGCCAATACCCATGGCAAAAACAGAAATAACAAAAGATGCCCAAGATTGAATTACCCAACCTGTACTATGGCTTTGGTTACTAAATCTTTCTTGCATTTTACTAAACCTTTAAGCGCAATAATATTAATCAATTTAATTTTGATGATACAAAGCCTATTGTCTGGTAAGTTGAGAGCAATGACGGTTTTTTGATCGGCATACAATAGCATTTATAGCGCTACGGGTAAGGCAAGATGCAAGAGCCATGTAGGTAAAATAGGTGGATACAGAGCAGGAGCTTAGTCAACAAAAGATTTAGTTTACAAAAACCAACGACTGGCAATAGCCACTACTAGTGGCGTAGAAGCGATCATTGTCTGGATCTCTGATCAACTACCCCGCCCTACTTCTATGGAGCACGGGTATGGATTGAGACGATTTCTGATTTTAAGGTGAGCTGATCGGGGGTGTGGGAAGTGTGGTTGGTTTGGGACGAGAAGAAGAAAGAACAGGAGAGTTTAGCTTACAGAGGTAAGTTTTTCGTATTTAGCGATTTCATTTTCATTGGAGAGAGCGAAATTATCTAGAGAAACCTTTGCTGAATAAACAATCCCATCCCGCTTGTACACAATTAATAGGCTATTTGCGTTGATAACCTTGTAACCCAAAAATCTATCTACTCCAGTTATAACTTCCTGATAGTCATTACCATTGTAATGGGTAAATGCTATTGTCATACCATTCTCGTTTGTTAATCTTCCATCACCATTAGTATCTTGTTTCATAAGCTGGTATAAAACGGCGCGAACTTGTGATATAGATTCACCAGTATTATTTGTATTATTAGTTTCTGAAATGAACCTAAAGCTCTTAATTAAATAGTCATTATTAGCAAAGAGCCATTTACTTGTACCTGTTTCACTATCCAAAAACAAATAGTTTATAGTTGAACTTGTAGATTTAGCAGAATAGGATTGGGTATAGTACAGCTGTAGCATTATATAGGTTGTGCCATCAACTTCTATAAAATCACCGATTTGCAACTTTTGAAACTTTTTTTGAGACTTTGATCTATCGTTATGATTGACATTAACAACGTTAATAGTCCGCCGGTTTCTCCTAGTAATTTTGACTATTCTATGCATAGCAACAGAAGCCAAAGAAGCGAAAGCTGCTGGTATTGCCAGCAATCCGGCAACCAGAATAAGAATCGCATTAAAGCGCCACACAAAAATAAAAAATTGATTGTCTTCCATGTTTATTGACTGTTGACGGTTAATGGTTAACGGTTGACGGTTGACGGTTGACTATTGACGCTTGACTATTGCTCTGAGGAATAACAGTCAATATGAGGTAAAATTAGGTAATATTATTAAACTATTGAATTTTCGGGGGATACTATGATCTCTGCAGCGATCGCTTACTTTGGACTTCTAGCTGGTGCCACTGTTGTGGCTCTGACTCTATTTTTTGGACTTAGAGCAGTTAAGTTGATCTAACTACTCTTGTTTCCAAGATCATCAAGGCAGTATGGCGAGTTAAAACATTTAATTGTTTTGACTATCGCCGCCTACTATAGCGCTATACATAAAACTCTATCGTTATCAAGTTTTAATTAGCAAACTCTACTTATAACTATCTATAATTAGCCATATCGTAAGCTATCAGCTATCAGCTGACTGCTGACTGCTGACTGCTGACTGCTGATGACTGAATACTTACCCATATCAACTTTCTAAGCCAAACACGCTTCAATTGTTGCTACCACCGACTGAGCTAGAGCAGTGAGTTCATACCCGCCCTCTAAACCAAAAACAATCCGACGAGTTAGTTGCAGACAATAGTTGGTAAATAACCCATAATCTTCTGGCTGCAACGCAATATTTGCCAAGGGATCGGCGGCATTAGCGTCATAACCAGCACTGACAATCAATAAATCTGGCTGAAATTTGGTTAAACATGGCATCACTTTCTCTTCAAACATCGGCTGGTAATCTGCTAAGGTGCTGCCTGGTGCCATGGGAAGATTGAGGACATTATTGTGAAACCCCTGTTCACTGGCTTGGCCTGTACCAGGATAGCAAGGGGATTGATGAAGGGAGATGTAGGCAATGCGAGCATCTCGTTCCACAACATCTTGAGTGCCATTGCCGTGATGAACATCCCAGTCTAGGATGGCAACTCGTTCGACTCCCGATTGCTCTAAGGCATAGTAGGCTGCGATCGCAGCATTGGAAAATAAGCAAAACCCCATCCCTCTCTGACGTTCAGCATGATGACCAGGGGGACGGGCTAGAACGAAGGCTGAATTATTGGTAGTGAGGACTTGATCTACCGCATCTAGCCAAGCACTAACGGCGAGTAGGGCAACGTCGTAACTGCGGGGGGATATCCCTGTGTCCGCATCTAACCTGCCACCATTACTCAAGGCGATTTCTTCAACTGTCTCAATGTAGCGCTGGCTATGAATTTGTTGTACTAGGGGCATCACTCGACGAGTTTCCACCGCTGTCGGTAACTGCCACTTAATTTGGTCAGCCCAAGGTGCAGCTTTGATGGCATCCACAATGGCAGTTAAACGTTCTGGTCGTTCTGGGTGAAACCGACCGTTATCGTGTTCAAGAAACTCATCGGAGTAAATGACAGGCAACATAGTATAGCACGATTCAGCCAAAATGATGGAAAAACGTTTCAGAGCAAGGTACTTGTGAATAAATTAACCTGGCTGATTACTTCATCAGGTGATCCCTAAACATACCAAACACGACACCAAAGCCGATTATAGCTAGAGCGAGGGAGACAGGGATTAAATCTGGTCTCAAAACGAAGGCAAAAATAGCTAAGCCGATCAAAACATAGGATAGTTTCATCAAAAACTCCTTAGTTGTTGGGAACCTCTGACGTTTTGTCAGGGTAGGAAAACAACCTGGTGGTATGAACCGCCAGTCAACATGAACAAGAACAGGTTAATTTTCTAAGCTACCCTAGGAAATTTTCTGTCTTTTTCCCATAATTTTTGCACAAGAAGCGCGAATCTGCTCGTTGTCTAAGCCTTGCCTGTGGTTCTGTTAGCGGCTATAGTCTAGATTTTGTGTTAAAATTTAAAAATAACCAGCCAAATTTGAAAAAAAAACGTGTTAAAAGCCTCTTTTAAGAGATTTTAACCGATTTATTTAGCAAAATCCTCGATAATAAGGGAGTTTGTCCAACTATGAGTACATCCCAAGAACGCATTGTCCCGACAAATTTGCGGAACGAAATGTCCCGGTCTTACTTAGAATACGCTATGAGCGTTATTGTAGGTCGGGCATTACCAGATGCCAGGGATGGGCTCAAGCCAGTACACCGAAGAATTCTCTATGCCATGCATGAGCTGGGATTAAGCCCAGACCGTCCATTCCGGAAATGCGCTCGTGTGGTAGGGGAAGTGTTGGGTAAGTATCATCCCCATGGGGATACTGCTGTTTATGACGCTTTGGTGCGCATGGCTCAGGATTTCTCCATGCGATCGCCTCTAATTAATGGTCATGGAAATTTTGGCTCCGTAGACAACGACCCCCCAGCGGCAATGCGTTACACAGAGTGCCGCTTGCAAGCGATCGCTACCAATGCCCTACTCCGGGACATTGAGTCAGAAACTGTAGACTTCGTTGATAACTTTGACGGTTCCCAACAAGAACCGACTGTCTTACCGGCACGGATTCCCCAATTACTACTCAACGGCTCATCGGGGATTGCTGTGGGTATGGCAACCAATATCCCCCCTCATAACCTGGGAGAGTTGGTGGATGGCTTAGTTGGCCTGATCCATAATCCCGAAATCACTGATAAGGAGTTACGGCGGTATATCCCTGGTCCAGATTTCCCCACTGGGGCACAGATTTTAGGCACATCGGGTATTAAAGATGCTTACACGAGTGGTAGGGGTTCTATCACCATGCGAGGTGTGGCAGAAATTGAAACGATTGGGCAACGAGGTCGTCCAGACAAGGAAGCCATTATTATTACTGAGCTACCTTACCAAACCAATAAGGCAAGCTTAATCGAAAAAATTGCTGAATTGGTTAATGATAAGCGCATTGATGGCATTTCCGATATTCGGGATGAAAGCGATCGCAATGGCATGCGCATCGTAATCGAACTAAAGCGCGATGCTTATCCCAAAGTTGTCCTGAATAATCTGTACAAGCAAACCCCCCTCCAAACCAATTTTGGAGCAAATATGCTAGCCCTGGTGGGCAATGAACCCCAGTTGCTGACCATAAAGCAGTTCTTAAACGTTTTCCTGGATTTCCGCATTGAAACCATTACCCGACGGACTCAATATCAATTGCGCAAAGCTGAGGAACGGGATCATTTACTGCAAGGGTTACTAATTGCCCTAGATAGCTTAGATGCTGTGATTGCGGTGATTCGGGGGGCGGCGGATACGACTACAGCACGAGGACAATTAGTTACAGAATTTAGTCTATCTGAAGCCCAAGCTGATGCTATTTTGCAAATGCAGCTGCGCCGTCTGACTGCTTTGGAAGCCCAAAAGATTCAAGCTGAGCATGAGGAATTACAAGTTCGGATTGCCGATTTAAGGGATATCCTAGCTCGCCGAAGTCGCATCCTGGAGATTATTGAAACTGAAGCCCAGCAACTGAAACAGAGCTTTGCCACACCACGCCGCACACAAATTCAACAGGTTGAAGGGGAACTAGATGATACTGACCTGATTGCTAATGAAAAAGCTGTGATTCTGCTGACTGAGCAAGGGTATATCAAACGCATGCCTGTGGATGAGTTTAGAGCTCAAGCTCGGGCAACTCGTGGTAAAGCTGCTGCCAGGATCAAAGATGATGATGAGGTAGAGCATTTCTTCACTTGCTGCGACCACGATAGCATTTTATTTTTTAGCGATCGCGGTGTAGTCTACTCTCTGCGTGCCTACCAAATCCCCGCTGCATCTCGCACCGCCAGGGGGGTACCGATTGTGCAGATGTTACCCATTCCCCACGAAGAAAAAATTACATCTATTGTACCAGTATCTGAATTTACGGATGATGAATATCTAGTCATGTTAACCCATAAGGGTTACATCAAGAAAACTGCTCTAGATGCTTTCAGCAAAATTCGGGCGAATGGATTAATTGCTATTTCCCTCGGGGAAGGAGACCAGTTGCGGTGGGTACTTCGTGCTAGGCAAGAAGACAGCATCATAATTGGGTCTCGTCATGGCATGGCAATTCACTTCAAGTGTGACAATGATCAACTCCGCCCCCTCGGTCGTGCGACCAGAGGAGTTAAGGCTATGAAACTCAAG
Organism: Moorena sp.; assembly: GCF_982860115.1. Classification (NCBI taxonomy): domain Bacteria; kingdom Bacillati; phylum Cyanobacteriota; class Cyanophyceae; order Coleofasciculales; family Coleofasciculaceae; genus Moorena; species Moorena sp. Next base: position 1,473 of record NZ_CEYLVT010000010.1, on the reverse strand, counting down.
GGTGATGATGAATTAATCGGTATGGATATTTTGTCCGGTCAAATCATCGCTAGTCTAGCTGCTACTGAGGATTCAGAGGAAGAGACAGAAGACCTTAGTGATTCTGAGATGGTGGAAACAGCGGCTCAGGGTCCTTGGGTATTAATTGTCACCATGGGAGGCTATGGCAAGCGAGTACCGGTATCCCAATTCCGGCTACAAAACCGTGCGGGTATGGGAGTTCGCTCAACCAAATTCCGTTTACCCAAAGACCAACTGGCAGCCCTACAGGTAGTTAATGAAGGGGATGAATTGATGATAGTCACTAGTCGAGGGATTATCATTCGTCAAGCTGTTGATGCTATTTCTCCCCAATCCCGGATGGCAACTGGGGTCAGAGTGCAAAAGTTAGATGATGAAGATGCGATCGCAGCGGTTGCTTTAGTACCTATCTCAGATCAAGAGCAAGAAATGGAAGAGCCGGAAATCGAAGAGCCACAAACCGAAGAGCCACAAACCGAAGAGCAGCAAGAGTCAGTAGATTCAGAAAAATAGGCCACTAGAAATAAACCTACAATAGGTTTTTGTTGACGGTTGACGGTTAACCGTCAACAAAACCCACCTTAACTACACTAATAAACCAGTGCTCTAGGAGGCAAATCAAATGATTCAAACTGCCAAAAAGTTTTACACATTTGAAGAGTATCTTTCCTACCATGATGACACTGACAATAAGTATGAGCTTGTTAATGGAGAGCTTATTGCTATGCCACCTGCTAGTGGACTACATGCCCTGATTATGCTTTTTTTATTCAAGCAATTTGATAGAGAAATTGAGAGGGTTAGTTTAGATTGGGTGGTTATGCCTGGTAATCTTGGGGTTCGCATAGCTGAGAATAAATCTAGAATTCCTGATTTAGTCATTATCTCAGAAAGTCAGCGGCAAGCTATCCGTTCCATGTCATCAGCGGTGCTGGAATCAGCACCACTACTAGCAGTAGAAATTGTCAGTGCAGGTAATCCCCAAGATGATTACCGCTACAAGCGTTCTGAATACGCAGTCCGGGAAGTGCCTGAATATTGGATTGTTGATCCAATGAAGTCTAAGGTTTCGGTTTTGCGTTTAGTTGATGGATTTTATGATTTGACAGAATTTACAGGAAATCAAAAGATTGAATCACCAACATTTCCCGAGTTAGCTTTGACAGTTGAACAAGTCTTGCTAGCTTAGACTAATTGTTAATCACTAATTGTTAATGATGAAGTATTAAACTCATATCTTGCACCAAGTTTAAAGTTTATCTGTTTTTATATCAATTATAGGTTGACATATCAACTAAAATTCTAGATAGATATATAGCGTTTATCATAGCTATGAGGTACACATTATTTTTTACCTCTTCCCACTTCCGACTTCCCTCTTTCCTGCTCCCTGGTCTCTGCTCCCTAAAACCTAAAACCTAAAACCTAAAACCTAAAACCTAAAACCTAAAA
>NZ_CEYLVT010000009.1:25273-78916 GCF_982860115.1 Moorena sp. | reverse complement strand
AGGGCTAGATTACTTATAGAGTCTGCGTTTTAGATTATTTCGTCGCCCCCTCAGGGATATTTTGCAGGCGTTTCTTTTCAGATTGATAATAATTGTATAGTCCAGATTCTACCAATATTTTATCCAGCAAATCTGAAGGTCTTAATGATTGGCTAACATCGCGCCAGTGCTCTACCTGTTCAGCAAGTCCTTCAAATACCTCACCATAACGGTACACTAAAGCTTGACGATAATCTGCTCTTCGTTCAACCAAAGGTATGAGTAGCGCCAACAAATCAATCGTCGTTTCCACATCATCCATTGCTTTATGGCTAGGTAGGTGGGTAAGATTGAGATGCTCTGCCAAAACTTCCAAACTGTAGCGTTCAGATTCAATGAAACGATTCGCTAGTTCTAGGGTGTCCTCCCATTGCAGCTTTTTTGGATAACTAACACCAGCTTTTTGAGCTTGAGCTGCCACCATCTTAATATCAAAGCCCACATTGTGTCCAACTAGCAGAGAATCCCCGACAAACTTGAAGAACTCACCAAATACATCCTTAGCATTTCTACCATTTTCTGCCAAGAAGCGATCGCTATGTCCGTGTATTCTTTCCGAGTCACCAACGCTAACGGTATTAGTAATATAAGCGTGAAATCTAGCTTGTGGTTTCCCATCAACTAGACGAATTGCTGCAATTTCCACCACTTGATCTTGACTCACTGAAAACCCTGTTGTTTCCACGTCAAAAACTGTTACGACTCCAGATGAATAGGCGCTTAAAAGTTCACTAAAAGGATCTCCATCTGTAAATGTGCGGCTTGATACCATGTCAGTTAAACTAAAGCCACAATTTTTGCCTTCTTCAATAACAGCTTTAATCGTCCCATCACCAATTCCACGACTTGGACGTAGCAACATCCGACGCAATGCCCCTGCATCAAAAGGATTTATAATCAGACGTAGGTAAGCAAGAGCATCTTTGACTTCCTGTCGCATGAAAAATTGGAATCGCTCAACTGTAATACAAGGAATACCCATGCACTCCAATATCTGACTGATAATCTCTGTGCGTTTATGGTTACGAGCAAGAACTGCTACTCGACTATAAAAAAAATCCTTTTGCTTACTTGCTAGTTGCTGGATTTGTTCACCAATCCACTCTGCTTCTTTCCACTCATTATTTGCTAAATGGAATTGAATCAACTCACCATCTTTACACTCAGGGGCTGGTGTAATGTTTGTTTGTCGATTTTCAAAGGAATCGGCAAATCCAGAAGCAGCATTAAGCAGGACTTTTGTTGCTCGATAGTTCCTGGTTAAAGAATAAGTTGTAGGATTAAAATCATGATAAAATTGTTTAACTACCTTCTCTGGTTCAGAGCCTCGCCATTCATAAATCGTCTGATCTAAATCTCCAATCATCCCTAAATTACCACTGTTGGCAGCCAAGTGCTTGACAATACCATACTCTGACAGATGGGTATCTTGAACTTCGTCAACTTGAACAAAATCAAACTTATCTGCCCAACGTTGGCTAATCTCTGGTTCATGGTGTACCATGAGACGAACATAAAATATCAGATCCGCAAAGTCTAAGGCATGACGCTTTTGAAGGATAGTTTGATACTGAGCAGCACGTTGAGCGTAGTTATTACCTAATGGGGCATATAGATTTTCAACCAGATTATCTAGAGATAATTGACAGTTTTCAGCCTGAATTTTGCACTTAACTAAGCTAGAAAACAACTGCTGGGCATCTCTATCTGTCAATACATGGAAAACTTCCTTAACCAATTCGAGACAATCATTATCGTCATAAATCACGAAATCTGTTGGCAGTCCAATCTGACGAGCTTCCATGCGTAGTATGGAGGCACACAAACCATGAAAAGTCTTAATTGTTAGGTGTTGTAGTTGTTCTGGACAATACTGAGATAACCGCCCGCTCATTTCTTTGGCAGCTCGATTGGTAAAGGTCAGGCATAGAATTCGTTGAGGAGAGATACCCTGATTAATTGCACATAAAACCCGCTCTGCTAAAACACGAGTTTTGCCTGTACCAACCGGAGCAAGTACCAAAATTGCGCCTTCTACGTGGCTAGCGATCGCATTTTGTTCTCCGTTAAGCTCGTTGCTGAACATCAAGAGGTGTAACTAAATTTTCATTATAGGTAATTCTTTGGTGTTGCGTCAGTAGTAGAATGCTTAACCAGAAAGGTAAATTTGTTTATACTTTAAAAATCACTAATCACTGCATCAATGCATCAATAAATATGACATGCAGAGGCATTGCATGGTTTTATTTTTAGGAAACCATTTCTTGGATCAGCAACACCGATTCTTTGACCTTTTTTCAGGTGATGCTTCAAAAATTACTCTTTTCTTACCCTCACATACCTCACGGAGTGACAAGCTAATTTAAAATCTTACAGGGGTTAGGTTTTAGGGGTTAGGTGAAGCGCGAATATCGTCATGGCGTAGTAGTTGATTAAAACTATCTATGCAGTTGGATTGCTGAAAATTGCTTCAACTGCTGGGAAATACAACAACACGAGTCGCTGTAATTTTCCCAAAACCTAAAACCTAAAACCTAAAACCTAAAACCTATCTAGGTTTGAGCTTTGTTGTCACCCCGTGAGGTCACAAACTCACAAACTGCCCTATTCCCTCAAGAGCATGAGGGCTACTTTCCTTATCCAGTCTGCTTTATGACTTACTTGTATCCCCCGCAGGGAGCAGCAATAACAATACCTTTGACCAGGCTTTTGTGGAATATTTGGCTCACTATCTTACTGCTGAAGCCTGGTGGGGTTTTCCCCTTATATCTTTTCTAGTTTATTTAGACGACAAGTTAATAAGTTATGATTTTAATTCTAGTTTAATACTTATAATTTTTGGTTGATTGTCAATTTTCCATTAACAATCAACCAAAGGCTATCAATCATCTTATTTTATCAATGATTACCGGGACTTTAAATACTCAAAGTTTAACTTCAATATCAACTCCAGCAGGCAAATCCAATTTCATCAGAGCATCAATAGTCTTTGAAGAAGGCTGATAAATATCAATAATCCGTTGGTGGGTGCGTGTTTCAAAGTGTTCCCGAGAATCTTTATCAACGTGAGGCGATCGCAAAACACAGTAAATACGACGTCGAGTGGGTAAGGGAATCGGGCCAATAGCTGTAGCATTTGTGCGGTTTGCTGTATCTACAATCTTCTCACAGGACGTGTCCAGCAAGCGTCTATCAAAGGCTTTTAGTCGAATCCGAATTTTCTGCTGTTGAATAGTTGCCATTTTTTTAATTTTCTAGGTTCTTTTGTTAGCGTAAATAAACATGAATAAAGAGCAGAGAAGCTAGAGCTTCCCTGCTCCTACTCTATATTAGAGTACTGCTATTCGAGAATCTTACTGACCACACCTGAGCCGATGGTGCGACCACCTTCACGGATAGCAAAGCGCATTCCTTGTTCAATCGCAATGGGGTTAATCAGGCTCACCGTCATTTTGATGCGATCGCCTGGCATCACCATCTCAGCTGTAGAGCCATCGTCAGCAGTAAAGGCATCAATAGTGCCAGTCACATCAGTGGTTCGTACATAGAACTGAGGGCGATAGCCAGAGAAGAAGGGAGTATGACGTCCACCTTCTTCTTTCTTCAGGACATATACCTCAGATTCAAACTTGGTGTGAGGGGTGATTGAACCGGGCTTGGCAAGTACCATACCCCGCTCAATGTTCTCTTTTTGGATACCCCGCAGCAGTAGCCCAACATTGTCTCCAGCCATCCCTTCGTCTAGGGTCTTCTGGAACATTTCCACACCAGTTACTGTGGTGTTACGGGTCTCTTTAAGCCCGATGATTTCTACCGTCTCACCAACTTTAACCTTACCCCGCTCGATTCGACCGGTGGCAACAGTTCCCCGACCAGTGATGGAGAAGACATCTTCCACTGCCATCAGGAATGGCTTATCCACATCCCGCTCTGGTGTGGGAATGTATGAGTCTACATTCTCCATCAGTGATAGCACCACATCAGTCCACTCATTGTCACCTTTGGCAATGCTTGGATTCTCGGTCAGGGCGTTTACAGCCATTAAGGCTGACCCAGCCACAATCGGGATATTGTCCCCGTCAAAGTCGTATTCGCTCAACAGTTCCCGAATTTCCAGTTCTACTAGCTCTAGGAGTTCTTCATCATCTACTTGGTCTTTCTTATTTAAGAAAACCACGATGTTAGGAACTCCCACCTGCCGAGCTAGGAGGATATGTTCTTTAGTTTGTGGCATGGCACCGTCAGCGGCAGAAACCACCAGAATTGCCCCATCCATTTGCGCCGCACCCGTGATCATGTTTTTCACATAGTCAGCGTGGCCTGGGCAATCTACGTGGGCATAGTGGCGATTTTCGGTTTCGTACTCCACATGAGCAGTATTGATGGTAATCCCCCGTGCTTTTTCCTCAGGAGCTGCATCAATCTCCTCGTAGTTCCTCGCTTTTGCCTTCCCTTGAGCCGCCAATGTCATAGTAATCGCAGCAGTTAGGGTCGTCTTGCCGTGGTCTACGTGACCAATCGTGCCAATGTTGACGTGGGGTTTATTCCTTTCAAACTTTTCGCGTGCCATGAATTACATGTTCCTTTTTTTTGTTATGCGTTCCCTTGATTCTTAGCAATGATGGCTTCTGCCACATTGCGAGGTACTTCATCATAGGTTTTAAACTCCATAGAGAAAATACCCCGACCTTGGGTCTTAGACCGGATATCCGTAGCATAACCAAACATCTCTGCTAATGGAACTTTAGCAGTTACTTTGGCAATGCCGTCTTCAGAACCCATACCTTCAATCTGGCCACGGCGGGAGTTGAGGTCACCCATGACATCCCCAAGGAAGTCTTCCGGCACTTCCACCTCAACTTTCATCATAGGCTCTAGGAGTACTGGCGCAGCCTTCATCACAGCATTCCGCATGGCCATAGAACCAGCAATCTTAAATGCCATTTCTGAAGAGTCTACGTCGTGATAAGACCCATCTACTAGGGTAACTTTGACGTCGATCACTGGATACCCTGCTAGAATTCCCGATTCACAGGCTTCCTTCATCCCCTGTTCAGCAGGAGAGATGTACTCTCTCGGTACAGAACCACCTACGATCTTGGAGACAAATTCAAAACCACTACCAGTATCTCCTGGTTCCAATTCAACAATAACGTGACCATACTGACCTTTACCGCCACTTTGACGGATAAATTTACCTTCCGCCTGGACTGATTTACGAATCGTCTCTCGATAGGCTACCTGGGGAGCGCCCACATTCGCTTCTACCTTAAACTCTCGCAGCATCCGGTCTACCAGGATTTCCAAGTGCAGCTCACCCATGCCCGCAATCACGGTTTGGTTGGTTTCTGGGTCAATGCTGACCCGGAAGGTAGGGTCTTCTTCAGATAGGGCTTGGAGGGCTTTGGATAGCTTCTCCATATCCTGCTTGGTTTTTGGCTCTACTGCCACCGAGATCACTGGTTCTGGAATAAAGAGGGATTCCAAAATAATCGGAGACTGTTCGTCACAAATAGTATCCCCAGTGATAGTATGCTTTAAACCAACGGCAGCACCCAAGTCTCCAGCCCGCAACTCCTCTACTTCAATGCGGTCATCAGCCTTTAAGACAATCAACCGAGATATCCGTTCCTTCTTACCCTTAGTGGAATTGAGGATATAGCTCCCCTTCTTGAGTACCCCAGAGTATACCCGCAGGAAAGTTAGGCGACCATAGGGGTCTGCCATAATCTTGAATGCCAGAGCTGACATAGGAGCTTCGTCATCAGCCACCCGCTCGACGGTTTCACCCTTAGGCATAGTACCTTGAATTGGCGGAACATCAATCGGAGCTGGTAGGTAATCAATAACCGCATCCAACAGCAGCTGAACCCCTTTGTTCTTGAATGCAGAGCCACACAACATAGGAACGATTCTGCCCTCAATGGTTCCTTTGCGCAGGGCTTCACGAATTTCCTCTGCCGTGATTTCCTCTCCTTCAAGGTACTTCTCAATTAACGCCTCATCAGTTTCAGCCACCGATTCCACTAGTTTGGCACGGTATTCTTCGGCTTGCTCTTTGACCTCTTCAGGAATTTCTGTATCTTCGATGTCAGTTCCCAGGTCATTGGTGTATATCTTGGCTCGCATCCGCACCAAGTCAACAATGCCTCTAAATTCGCTTTCACTACCAATCGGGATTTGGATGGGAACAGCATTGGAGCGCAATCGGTCACGAACTTGCTCATAGACCTTGAAGAAGTTTGCTCCTGTGCGGTCCATTTTATTAACAAACGCAATTCGAGGTACCTGATAGCGGTCTGCTTGCCGCCAGACGGTTTCAGACTGAGGCTGGACACCACCTACAGAGCAAAACACAGCAATCACACCATCCAATACCCGCATGGAGCGCTCCACTTCAATGGTGAAGTCAACGTGACCGGGAGTATCGATAATATTAATCCGATGCTCTCGCCAGTTGGTGCTAATCGCAGCAGCAGTGATCGTGATTCCCCGCTCCCGCTCTTGGTCCATCCAATCAGTTACAGCTGTACCTTCATGGACTTCACCAATTTTGTGAACAATTCCGGAATAAAACAGGATTCGTTCAGTTGTTGTTGTTTTGCCCGCATCAATATGAGCTGCAATGCCGATATTGCGTGTTTTCTCAAGCGGGATGGTGCGTGCCACGGTTACCTCCTTTGTCTGGTGCCACCATTTCCTCACCAGGTAGCTATCTATTTACAATTTTATACTTTTTTTAAGTTTTTTTAGGCATTTGTGGACATTATCCTATAGCTACCAGGTTCTTGTTATAGGCTTTTTAGGATAATTAGTACCGATAGTGGGCAAAAGCTTTATTTGCCTCTGCCATTCTATGGGTTTCTTCACGCTTGCGAATCGCATTTCCCGTTTCATTGGCAGCATCCATCAGCTCATTAGCCAATTTGCTAGCCATGCTGCGACCGGAGCGACTTCTGGAGAATTTAATCAGCCAGCGTAGGGCTAGAGTAGTCCCTCGCTCAGCCTTTACTTCCATAGGAACCTGATAGGTTGCCCCACCAACCCGGCGAGCCTTGACTTCTACTAGAGGCGTCAGGTTACGCACAGCTTTTTCAAAGGTTTCTATGGGATCAGATCCAGTTCTTTCTTCAATGATTTTCATTGCGTCATAGATAATTCGGTAGGCAAGAGATTTCTTGCCATGACGCATCAGTCTACACCCCAACATACAAATCAGGCGACTGTTGTAAAGTGGGTCAGGGGGGACAGGACGCTTTTTAACAACTGAGCGACGAGACATAAGTAAGCTTAAGAAAAAATCAAAAATACAGTGTACTCTTAAAAATTACCCAAGGCAAACAACTACACTCCTGTGATTAACCCTAGTGTGATTAACCCTGGTGTGATTAACCCTGGTGATACAGTTAGCTTTTGACACTCCCGTAGCTAAACCGAACCCGCCCCGCGTCGGGCAAAGCCCGTAGATTATAGCGTTCGCGTAGCGGCTCCTAGGTCGCTGGGATTCTTAAGAATTTTACACTCTTAATGGCTGAGCCAAACAGCCTCTAAACCCTCCAATAAAACTATTGGGCTTACTTTTTAAATTTTTGGTTTATGCTTGATTCAGAGGCTTTTCAGCTTGCGCACAAACCGCTACTCTTTCGAGCGCATTAATTATTAATAATGCTCAAATGATCAAGGAAGGGCAACAGTTCTACTCTCCAATTCCCAAGGGGCTGTGTGGGTCACCTGCGGGATCACTTTATACGCCCCGTTTTCCGCGCTTGTCTAAGGGCTATAACGGAAGTCCCCTTGGGGTTTAGATGGGTGTGGGTGAAAACACAGCAACTCTACTGCTGAAAGTCTCTTACTGTAGAAGAGGGGTCAATTCTCGTAAGTTTACTTAGGGCGCTTTGTCCCATACTTAGAGCGACCTTGACGCCGATCCTTAACTCCTGCCGTATCAAGGGTACCCCGAATAATGTGATATCGCACTCCAGGTAAGTCCTTCACACGACCGCCTCTGATCATCACGACGGAGTGTTCTTGTAGGTTATGACCAATACCGGGAATATAGGCTGTTACTTCAAATCCTGAAGTCAGACGAACCCTTGCCACCTTTCGTAAGGCGGAGTTTGGTTTTTTGGGTGTAGTTGTGAACACCCTAGTACAAACACCACGGCGCTGGGGACATTGTTTCAGCGCTGGGGACTTAGTTTTCTTCTTAGCTTTGAAGCGCTCGTTACTAATGAGCTGCTGAATGGTGGGCATGAGTTACGGCTTAATAAACATTGGTTGATTTAGCTTAATCAACTACAAACAAACCAATGCTAATTATACCAATAATAACACTCTGGTGTCAATCTGGAGCCTTGGATGGGTCTATACGAAAGGAATTACCGCAGCCGCAGCTTTCTGAAGCGTTAGGGTTATGGAAGCGAAATCCTCCTCCCATCAGGTCTTCTGAGTAATCTAGAGTTAAGCCATTGATAGTTTTTAGGCTTTCGGGGTCTACTATAACACTGATGCCATCACACTCATAGACCTGATCCTCAGAATTGATCACTTGCTCAAAGTCAATAGTGTAGTAAAAATCAGCACACCCACCTTCGCGGACACCTAGACGTAATTTGGCATCTGGCTTTTGACGCTTGGACTGTACACGTCTAATCTCACTCGCAGCAGCTTTACTCAGTTTAATCATTAACGATACTAACTATACGCAACAACTAGCACCAGCTAATGTTACCTCAAAAAGGAATAGTCATTAATCATTAGTCATTTAATTTGCCACTACCAAAAGGCTTTTTTTTTGGCATCCTAAAGACTTACAACTAATGACTAATGACTACTAACTAAAAACTTACAACTAATGACTCAATCTATTTGCCTTCTGGTTTGCTACGGGCATAGTCATCTTCAAAGCGAATAATGTCATCTTCTCCGAGGTATTCTCCATTCTGAACTTCAATTAAAACGAGGGGAATAACACCAGGATTCTCTAGGCGATGAGCATGGCCTTGGGGAACATAGGTTGATTGATTTTGATGAATAATTTCTTCTTTATCGCCACAAATAACTTTAGCTGTACCACTGACAACAATCCAGTGTTCGCTCCTATGGTAGTGCATCTGTAAACTTAAGCGATGACCAGGCTTAACTTCAATGCGCTTGATTTTGTATCCCCGTCCTTCTTCTAAGACAGTGAAAGACCCCCAAGGTCTGAGTTCTGTAGCGGCAACGCCTTCAGGTACTCGAGATGACTGTAGGGTAATTGCCGAAACTTGAGACATTTCTTTTGACTGAACCATGGTTTTGCTCCTGAAAACGTCTAGCTAAGTGATTTTGGGAAAGTTTAGTAATTGGTTACTAATTCTAGGTTATACAAAATCAAGGGTAATTGACTATCACTAAACTTAGCAAACTATAACTAAATTTTTAATGTTAGATTAGTCGAACACCTAAATTTATATAAACTCTTTACACTCTTATATAGGTTTATTCACCTAAGTTTAAGCTGAATAAACCTATAGTTAAGGGATTCGTGATTTCTAAAAATCTTAATAAATCTGATCACTTCATACTTCCTTCATACTTAATACTTCATAATTCTTAAACTATTAGGGAACAGGTGTAAAAAAGATGCCCAGACCATTGTTAACTGGTGCTGCTGTATAGGGAGACCGATCTAGGAGTTGACCACCTAGATAAAGTCCAGTTGAGCTACCCCCGTCGAGATTGAGGGCATTAATAGCTCCCAATTTTTGCATCAACTGAGCTGTTTCCCTTAACGTTGGGCCACGTCGAGTATGACTATGGTGAAAAGCAGCAATAATCAATGTGCCATTAGCAGTGGTTCCGATAGCACTGCGTGGAGCAGACTGCTGAATAAAGGCATCACTAAATTGTTCCGATTTGCCATCTAAAACAATTTTTCGATCTTGTACTAGCAGTGGTCCACCACCGAGAATATGGGGGTAGCCATTGAAGTCAGCGGGAAACGTACTCCCCTCAATTCGCACTTGGGTACCAATACTCAGATCATTAACAGCTGTGCTGTTGGCTCTAAGGGTAACTAGATAGCCATGGTCGGGGATAGGAAAGGCTTGCTGACCCGCAAGTCCTCCAGGCAACAGATCGGTGACCGAGTTGTTCTGGACAACTACGATGATTTCATGATCAATTAAGGGAGTGTAGGTTGGTCCAAAGGCGCGAGTGTAGCGGGCAATGCCAGCTTTGACATAACCACTGTTGAGGAATAGTACTGGCAAACGCTTTCGGTGTGACGTAACTAAGGTTTCGCTGAGGCTGAGTCGTCCCAGTTTAACGTGACCGCGATCATTCCAAGCGATCGCTCCCCGGTTCAAAATTGGACCGGATAACCATCGACTGTCACGGCGAATTGCTCCTAAGGGCAATTGGTTGTTACGGTTGAAAAAACCAGCATTAATCGCAGCAGATGCTTGCCACCACTGAGCAGCTTTAATTAGTGGGGCTGTTCCCACTTGGGTCGTAGCATTACTGCCAATCGGTCTGAGGCGCAATCGCTGAGATTTGGGATCAACCTCCAGCCACACCACTGGGAAACTAGTATCTTTGAGACTAATCAACTGCTGACGCCACTGAATGCCAGGTGCCCAGAGAATATCTTTCTTGACCATGGCATCGGGTCGCAAATCAATGACCAATCGAAACGGGTTAGGCAAGGTAAAAACTCGCAGACGTTTACCTTTGGGGAAATCCACCCGGACCCTAGTTTGGTTCTGATGGCTTTCTAAGCGGATCACTGGTTTATCCATAGGAGCGCCCACGGAAATGGGAGCTACATCTAATGGTTTTTGGATCTTGGCAGCCTCTAGAGCATTAAAACCCCTGACTAGTGACGGGTCGGCTGAGGCAGCTACTGTAATAACAGCTTCAGTGGGTCGCTCATTGACTTGCCAGAAGGTTGGGCGGTCTAAATCAAGAACAATACGATTACCCCAAGGCTGACGTCCCTGGCGGATAGTCTTCACCCTGGCTGGCATGGAAGAGATATAAAGCTTATCCCCCTGAACTTGCAACTGCCAACCTGCTGTTTTGGCAAAATCGGTAATATCTAGATATCGATAAGCACCACTAACTTGGCTGGGGAAGACTACTGATGTACTCCGGGGTTTAGAAAACCACCGGATCGGTTGCTTGGTATAATCTTTACTGTTGAGCATTTCTATGCCCAAGGTTTGCATCGCTCCTACATCACTGATGCCAGTCCGTACTGAGGTTCCCACTAACCATTGCTGCCAAGGTAAGTTGATCTGTTGACCATTTAAATACACTTGAACCCCTTGTCGGATCACCTGGGGTGGGACAGAGAGCAACTCCACCTCTAAGGTGTTATCAGGCATGGGGGGTAGCTCTTCCAATAGTTTCTTGCCCTTTAAAACTAGGATGTTCTCCTGGGTTGTTTGGGATAAACCTTGAACTAGGACAGGGGTATCTTCAGCTGCTGGGGGCAACTGGTTCAATAACTCTTTAAAGCTATTTAAGATTAGGGGTTCAATTGCTCCAACTCGCCTATTTGCCGTAGCTACGGATGCTGGGAATAGAATTACGAGCAAGAGGGTAATGGCTAGCTTGGAGATCTGAGTCCACACTTTTGTAGTATCAATTCTGGTCTTTGGTGTTACTCTAGTCGCCATCAAAGGGTTCCATTGAGCATTTGTTGCTGCTAGTAGCCTGTTTCCTCAAAGGACTGATTTGGCTGAAAGCTATCCTTTCATAACCTAAATCAGTCAACACAAACTATACAGAAGGTCTAATTTCACATACTCTTCAACTAAGTTCTAGGTAAGCATTCAGCTATCAGCCATTAGCTTAAGCGCTACGCGCACGCTACGCGAACAGCTTATGGGCTATGGGCACGCTAGTTGATGTGCTTATGGGCTATGAGCACGCTACACCGAACAGCTTTTGAATCAAACAGCTAAGCATTCGTTTAATCTGAATTACCGAAAGCTGTTCGCGCAGCGTGAGCCAAAGGCTCACGGCTGACCGCTGACGGCTGAATGCTTACAGTTCTAGGTATTTAGGCTCTAGGCATTTAGGCTAAGGGGGTTCTAAAAAAATAAGAAGCGCTCCGGGTCAAGCACGGAGGCTCTCAACTCCCCCTGTTCTAATACCTAAGACTATGAGCCTAATACCTAGGCATTTAGGGAGGAGATGCCACCTGGTCTAAACTAATACTGTGATGAAGGCTACTGTGACAAAATCAAGTCCTGTCAGTGGAAAAGAGTCGTTAAGAAAGCTATTTTGAGTTTCGCTCAATGGTATGGATCACTGCTACGGTAAATCCACCAATTTCTTCGAGAGTAAAATTTTCAGTAGGTTTATGGAGAAATTAGGTATTGCTATCCCTAACCTATTTCTTATATCATGACTATCCACCTATATATGTAAGTTTCTAGGATTTATGCCAGCGTCATGGAACCCTGGTCACTTTGGTCATCAGCTAGGTGGTTAGTTGCATGCCATTGTTGAAGCACGCTTACGTGTTGCTACTGGTAAAACCTGTAATGGTTAACTACATCGGTTGCTCTGTGTCGGAGGATGTAGCTTTTTTGTCAGCAGCTGACCAGATTTCATTGGATACTCAGGATAGGAGTGTCTAAGGGAAAAAAGCTTGATAGATTGTTTCACCCAGGGAATCGGGATTAGACCCAACCAACTTCTGGCTCACCATTGATGGTCAATCATTGTTGATTTTTCCAGCCTAGTAGCAGTCTATAGGTCACTGCTACTAGGTTAATAGTCCTCAATCTGTAATGAAAGCATCACTAAACACCGTGAATAATAATTGGATGAATAATATCGATAACCAGAAAAACCAGGAAGATCTACAACAGTATCACAAAAGGATACCCTATCCAGGTCAACGTTGGTTGGTGGAGGAACGAGATGCCTGTGGGGTTGGCTTTATTGCGTCTGGGCAGGGTATCGCTACCCATAAATTGATTGAACAAGCTCTAGTGGCACTGGGTTGTTTAGAACACCGGGGAGGGTGTAGTGCTGACCAAGATTCAGGGGATGGTGCAGGCTTATTGACTGCTATTCCCTGGAAACTGTTGGAAAAATGGTTGACCGAACAAGGAATTGACCAGCCTCCTACGGAGCAGTTGGGAGTTGGGATGGTATTCTTGCCTCAAGATGAGACGTTGGTTAGGCAAGGGAAGTCAATTGTTGAGGAAGTCCTTGCTCAAGAAGGCTTAAAGGTATTAGGCTGGCGTGTGGTACCAGTACGCTCAGAGATCCTGGGTATCCAAGCGAAAGCCAATCAACCCCATATGGAACAGTTGATCGTAGCCTCTGAAGGGGAGATAGGAGATGAACTGGAGCGTTTGCTGTTCAAAACTCGCTGTCGCATTGCTAAGGCACTAAAATCTCAGAGTACCATCCGAGTGCCTGAGGATTGGTATTTTTGCTCCTTTTCCAGTCGCACGATTGTCTACAAAGGCATGGTGCGCTCAGAGGTACTTGGAGAGTTTTATTTAGACTTAAAAAATCCTGATTACCAGAGTGGGTTTGCTGTCTATCATCGACGCTTTAGCACGAATACTATGCCCAAGTGGCCCCTCGCTCAACCGATGCGCTTGTTGGGACATAATGGTGAGATTAATACTCTGTTGGGCAATGTCAACTGGATGATAGCCCGGGAGGCTGACTTGGCTCATCCAGTTTGGGAAAAAGGGTTGAAGGTTGAAGGTTCTCAAACCAACCTTAAACCAAATAACTCCTTAGATGAGATCAAGCCTATTATCAATCCAGAAAACAGTGACTCAGCCATCCTAGATAATGTATTTGAATTACTGGTGCAATCTGGACGCAGTCCTCTGACCGGATTAATGATCATGGTGCCGGAGGCTTACCAAAATCAGCCGGATTTGGATAACTATCCGGAAATTGTTGATTTTTATGAATACTACAGTGGAATTCAGGAAGCTTGGGATGGTCCAGCGCTATTAGTATTCAGTGATGGGAAAACAGTGGGAGCCAGCCTAGACCGGAATGGATTACGACCGGCTCGTTATAGCATTACCCGGGATGGCTATGTGGTGGTGGCATCAGAAGTGGGGGTAGTGGACTTGCCAGAATCCGAGATTGTGGAAAAGGGCAGACTCGGACCAGGGCAAATGATTGCTGTTGACCTGGAAAGCAACGAAATTCTAAAAAACTGGGATATCAAGCAACGGGTGGCAGCTCAACAACCCTATGGTCAGTGGCTGAAGCAGTATCGTGTAAAATTGGAACCCCAACCCTTTACTGAGGCTCCTGAACAAGAGGCTGCTGAGTTACTGCGTCAGCAGACAGCTTTTGGCTACACTGCTGAGGATGTGGAGATGATCATCCAGCCGATGAGCACCCAGGGGAAAGAACCTACCTTCTGTATGGGAGATGATATTCCCTTGGCGGTACTCTCCAATAAGCCTCGGCTACTCTATGACTATTTTAAACAACGCTTTGCCCAGGTCACTAACCCACCCATTGACCCTCTGCGGGAAAGTTTGGTGATGTCGTTGAGTATAGAGCTGGGTGAGCGCGGGAATATCTTAGAAGCTAAGCCGGAGTACGCCCAGTTGTTAAACCTGGAAACCCCAGTCCTCAATGAGGCGGAGTTGGCAGCGGTGAAAGGGTCAGGGTTTGAGACGGCTGAACTCTCTACTTTATTTGAAATTGCTACTGGTCCGGGGGGGCTAGACGTAGCGGTGAATCGTCTTTGTGACCAAGCCGCTGAGTCGGTAAGGGCTGGCAAAAAGATTCTGATTTTGAGTGATAAAACTGCTGGAGGGCTTTCTGAAAACTACTCCTATATTCCACCGATGTTGGCTGTAGGTGCGGTTCACCACCACCTGATCTCTCAAGGATTAAGGATGAAGGCATCTATTATTGTGGAAACGGCTCAATGCTGGAGTACTCATCACTATGCTTGCTTAATTGGTTATGGTGCATCAGCAGTTTGTCCTTATTTGGCTTGGGAATCGGTACGGAATTGGTGGGCTAATTCTAAGACTCAGAAATTGATGGCCCAGGGGAAACTGGAAAGCCTGACTATAGACCAAGCTCAGAAAAATTATCGCAAGGCGGTAGAAGCAGGTTTATTGAAAATCCTATCTAAGATGGGAATTTCCCTATTATCGTCTTACCATGGCGCTCAGATTTTTGAAGCAATTGGCATTGGTCGGGATTTATTGGCAGTAGCCTTTAAGGGAACTACATCTCGGCTGGGAGGTTTGAATATTGCTGATTTAGCTCAGGAAGTGATGGAGTTTCACAAGCGGGCTTTCCCCCTGACTGCTAAGAAACTGGAAAACTTTGGCTTTATCAATTACCGTCCTCGGGGCGAGTATCACATGAACAGCCCTGAAATGTCTAAAGCCCTACACAAGGCGGTTTCCTCTTTCGTCCGTGACCAATCCTCTAACAACGGTAACGGTAAAAATCACAAAGAGTTGGAAGTTAGCAAGTTGCAGGTTAAACCTTCAAGCCTTGACGCTAACAAAGAAGCTTACGACCACTACGATGTGTATCGCAAACTGTTGGAAGAGCGTCCAGCAACTGCACTACGAGATTTGTTGGACTTCAACAGCGACCAACCTACTATTCCGATTGAGGAAGTAGAAGCTGTTGAGGAAATTGTCAAGCGTTTCTGTACTGGCGCGATGTCCCTAGGCTCTCTATCCCGAGAAGCTCACGAAACTCTAGCTATTGCGATGAACCGGATTGGCGGTAAATCCAACAGTGGTGAAGGAGGAGAAGACCCAGTGCGCTTCAGCATTCTGAATGATGTGGATCAGACTGGTCATTCTCCAACTCTACCTCACTTAAAGGGGTTACGTAATGGGGATGTTGCTTCGTCTGCGGTTAAGCAAGTAGCATCTGGTCGCTTTGGAGTAACACCAGAGTACCTGATGAGTGGGAAGCAGTTAGAAATTAAGATTGCTCAAGGTGCTAAGCCAGGGGAAGGGGGTCAGTTACCGGGTAAGAAGGTCAGTCCCTACATTGCTAAGCTGCGGCGTTCTAAGCCAGGGGTAACCCTAATTTCCCCACCACCCCATCATGATATCTATTCTATTGAAGACCTAGCGCAGCTGATTTTTGATTTGCATCAGATTAACCCTCAAGCTAAGGTATCTGTGAAGTTGGTGGCAGAAATTGGGATTGGAACTGTTGCGGCTGGGGTAGCTAAAGCGAATGCGGATGTAATCCAAATTTCTGGTCATGATGGGGGTACTGGAGCATCTCCCCTGAGTTCGATTAAGCACGCTGGAACGCCTTGGGAACTGGGAGTAACTGAAGTACATCGGATCTTGATGGAAAACCAACTACGCGATCGCGTTTTGTTGCGGGTAGATGGTGGCTTAAAAACTGGTTGGGACGTACTGATGGCTGCCTTGATGGGAGGAGAAGAGTACGGTTTCGGTTCGGTATCGATGATTGCTGAAGGTTGCATTATGGCACGGATTTGCCATACCAATCAATGTCCTGTAGGGGTTGCTACTCAGCAAGAACGCTTGCGCCAGCGCTTTAGCGGGATTCCAGGCCACGTGGTCAACTTCTTCTACTTTGTGGCTGAGGAAGTGCGATCGCTTCTTGCCAAACTAGGTTACCGTTCCTTAAAGGATATCATTGGTCGGGCTGATCTACTCAAAGTCCGGGAGGACCTTGAGTTGACTAAGACATCTATGCTGAATCTAGATTGTCTGACTCAGCTGCCTGATACTCGCACAAACCGCAGTTGGCTCAACCATAAAGATGTACACAGCAACGGAGCAGTGCTAGATGATCAACTGCTGGCTGACGCTGACCTGACGAATGCTATTCAAAATCATGGGTCCGTGACTAAAGATGTGGACATCGTGAACACTGACCGTACTGTAGGAGCTCGAATTGCTGGGGTAATTGCCAAGCAGTATGGTAACACTGGTTTTGATGGACACATTACTCTCAACTTCAAGGGGGCTGCCGGTCAAAGCTTTGGTGCCTTTAACCTGCCTAGTATGACCCTGATTTTAACTGGTGAAGCGAATGACTATGTAGGTAAAGGGATGCATGGTGGTGAAATTATTATCAAACCACCCACTGATGCCACCTACGACCCAGCTAACAATGTCATTGTAGGTAACACCTGCCTCTACGGTGCCACTGGCGGAACATTATTTGCCCATGGCGGTGCTGGTGAGCGGTTTGGTGTGCGCAACTCCAAGGGGTATGCTGTGATTGAGGCAGCTGGTGATCACTGCTGTGAATACATGACCGGTGGTGTAATTGTAGTCTTAGGAAAAGTGGGACGCAATGTAGGTGCTGGTATGACTGGTGGTTTAGCCTACTTCCTAGATGAAGAGGAGAGTTTTCCCGCCAAAGTGAACCAGGATGTCAAGATTCAACGGGTGATTTCAGCGGCTGGAGAGCAGCAGTTGAAAGGCTTAATTCAAGACCATGCCACTCGGACTGGAAGCCCGAAAGCCCACATGATTCTGGACAACTGGTCTGAATATCTGCCCAAATTCTGGCAAGTGGTACCACCTTCTGAGGTGGATACTCCTCAAGCCAATCCTGATGTGGTAGAAGAACGGGAGTTAGTTTCTTCCACAGTAGGCTAAAGCAGTTGAAGGTTGAACGCGCGTCCCGCTTTGCTGCGAAGCGCGTTCAACCTTCAACCTTTCACCTGTTCTAGGTCAATCTTTTCGAGGCAAAATTCATTCACAGACGCTTGACCACGAATCATCATCTCCCTTACCCAATCACGATTACGGAATTCCCAAGACTGAAAGCCCCGCGTTTTTAAACCGGGTCAGAAGTTACCGCAAGAATAGTGCAGCCAAAGCAAGTTGGTAGGCTATGCATAAAAGGTGACAGGTTTTGTTGTAAGGCTGCACTATTCTAAGGTTTCGTCTCCGGGATGAAAGTCAGGTAAGGTTTCGTCTCCGGGATGAAAGTCAGGTAGCGACTTTAGTCGCCGTGAGAAAAAGATTCTGTCTTGACTTGACGATTTACACTGATAGTGTTAGCGTAATAATATATCGAGGAGAGGTCGAGATTCGTTCGCGTAGCGTGACCGCAGGTCAATGATCATACTAGAATTTAAAGCGTACGGAAAACCCATTCAATATCAGGCTATTGATCAGGCAATTCGGACAGTCAAATTTATCCGGAATAGCTGCATCCGCTTGTGGATGGATAAGAAGGGAACTGGCAAGTATGACCTTAGTAAATACTCCAAAATACTAGCCAAGAACTTCCCGTTTGCTAATGAGTTAAACTCGACAGCCCGACAAGCTGCGGCAGAAAGGGCGTGGTCATCGATATCTCGCTTCCTTGAAAATTGTAAAAAGAAAGTACCTGGAAAGAAAGGCTTTCCTAAGTTCAAGAAACACTGTAGGTCGGTTGAGTACAAGCAGTCAGGATGGAAACTTTCTCCTGACAAAAAATCGATCGTATTCAGTGATAAAAAGGGAATCGGAAAGCTAAAACTCAAGGGTACATGGGACTTATGGCGCTTCGATTCGGCAAAGCCGACGCTACGCGAACAAAAACTAATTAAGCGAGTCCGTATAGTCAAAAGGGCTGATGGTTACTATGTTCAGTTCTGCATCTCAGTTGATGTAAGTGAACAACTAGAACCAAGTCATTCGACTATTGGGTTGGATGTAGGGCTAAAAGAGTTCTATACCGACTCTATGGGCAACACGCAGCCCAATCCTCGGTTTTACAGATTTGGGGAAAAGCGATTAAAGTTTTATCAGCGCCGGGTTTCCCGGAAAAAGAAAGGCTCATCCAATCGTAAAAAAGCTGTCAATAGATTAGGCAGACAGCACCTCAAAATAAGTAGGCAACGTGAAGAACACGCTAAGAGACTGGCGCGTTGCGTAATTCGGTCTAACGACCTGGTCGCCTATGAAGATTTGAGAGTTAAGAATTTAGTAAAAAATCACTGTCTTGCTAAATCTATTAATGACGCAGGTTGGTATCAATTTAGAAAATGGTTAGAGCATTTTGGCAGGAAATTTAGCAGAGTAACCGTTGCGGTAAACCCTGCTTATACAAGTCAAAATTGCTCTGAATGCGGCGAAGTGGTCAAAAAATCACTGTCAACTAGGACTCACGCCTGCGAATGTGGCTGTGAATTAGACCGTGACCACAACGCTGCGATTAATATTCTCAACAGAGCCTTGGGTACGGTGGGGCACACCGGAACCTGGATTATTAATCCAAACGCTTCAGGAGAATCGGCCTCTACTGTTCTTGGTTCCGTTCGCGAAGCGTCGCCTACGGCGAATCAGGTTCAGCAAGCTGGCTCGTTGAGTGAAGAATCCCCGTCTCGCGATTAGCGGGGAGTGTCAACTTGCTTAATATACTCTTCGATACAGTAAGCAGAATACCCAATGTGATTAGACTCATCACTGATGAATTTATCGGACATAGTCGTGACCCTACAACCACAAGGAAATCTGTAGACCATAACAACACAGGACTTACGTATTCAATCTACGTCTAGGGTTTGTTATTAAGGCAAGCTACTAGATAACTACACTATAACTACATAAGCGCGTTTGGTTCCGAGTTTTGGGTAAGTCATGAACTTTGGGTAAGTCATGATAAGTTAACTGTTAACTTCTCAAGAGTTAACAGTATTGTCTTAGTTCAAGATTTCAATCTCGGTTTGCTAGGTTCATTTGGGTAGATAACTTATCAAATAGGATAACTAAATTTCAGAAAACTATGTCGCCATTTTGGCGGTAAAATTAAGAATAAAGGATACCAAGGTTAACCATCAAAGCCTTCAAGGTTAGGTTAAGCTCAAGTGGATTATAACTGATTACCTATTTATGGGTTTAACGTTGACCCTTGACTGTCAAAAGCTAACGGTTAACCGTTGATAAAAAATTAGATATCACTTCTGTTCTTTTTGTGCCATCTCCAACTCTTTTTGTGCCATTGCCAACAATTCTGGTACGGTCACAAACTGGTAACCCTGCTTTCTCAATTCAGTAATAATTACCGGTAAAGCTCGTATCGTCTTGGAACGATTGCCGCCACCATCGTGTAGTAATACAATTCCTCCCGGTTTCGCTCTGCGGAGCACATTATAGGTCAACCGACGTTGGTTTACCGAATAATCCTCTGAGTCAGCTGACCATTTTACAATCACGTAATTTTTTTTTCGAGCGTAAGCCACTAAGCCATTGTTCATGATCCCCCCAGGGGGTCTAAACAAAGAGGTCTTAACGTTAATAGTTTTGTAAATTCGTGCTGTGGTGTTATCAATTTCCTTAGCAGCTGCTAAAGGATTATGATAATAATAAGCATGGTTCCAACTATGGTTGCCAAGGGCATGACCATGGTCCACAATTTTCTTAAGCTCTTCTGGATATAGATAAACATTTCTCCCTACGACGAAGAAAGTTGCCTTAACATTATATTTTTTAAGGATGTGTAGCACATCGTTGGTCATCTTCGGCCAAGGACCATCGTCAAAGGTCAAGGCAATGACTTTCTGTGGAGTTTTAAGCTCAACGTCCTCGATATATTTTCCCCGAAATTGGGGAGGAACATAGTTAATCTGCTTGCCTCTCTCTTGCTCTGCCCATTTAGCAATACCTTGCTGCAAACCTTCATCTGGCTGCTTAGTTAACGTTTCAACTTTCTTTGAGTCAGTTTGCTGCTGTGGCATTTGCCTAGTGATTAGTGCAGCAATATTTTG
This sequence comes from Moorena sp., assembly GCF_982860115.1. Lineage (NCBI taxonomy): Bacteria > Bacillati > Cyanobacteriota > Cyanophyceae > Coleofasciculales > Coleofasciculaceae > Moorena > Moorena sp. Next base: position 58,158 of record NZ_CEYLVT010000009.1, on the reverse strand, counting down.
GTTAGCCCATCGACCTGTTTTCAAGCTGTAGGCAGCCATACAACTTAGAAGAGCAGCAATTATAATCCATGTACTGCGCGACCAGAATAAGCCCTCACGTTTTGCCAAAATTGGTCTCCTTTGCTCCTGCCAAAATACCAGGAAAGTAAATCATCATCTTTAACTAACCATCATCTTATAGACTGGTGGCTAACTGTTGCCTAATTGTCTGTTTAATTGTCTGTTGAACATTAGCGGTCAGCTATCCGGTGACAATTGCTGATAATAGATATTGACAAGATAATCGGTAACTTCTGCAATACTCATACCATCGGTTTGTACTTCAATAGCATCAGCTGCCTTGCGCAAGGGGGCTACAGCACGGGTGCTGTCCTTTAGGTCGCGCTGTTGAATCTCCTGCTCCAGCTGTTCTAAGCTCACCTCTTGCCCCCGGTTTTTCAGGTCTTGCTGACGGCGGCGTGCCCTTTCTTGGACAGAAGCGGTTAAGAATAGTTTGACTTCTGCATTGGGAAAGACATGGGTGCCAATGTCACGACCTTCAGCCACTACACCTCCTTGACGACCCCAGCGTTGTTGTTGTTTGAGTAACTCACGGCGTACTGAACTCAGGGCAGCAACCGTAGAAACTTTGGCAGTAACGGACTGTGAACGAATTACCTGGGTAACTTCTTCTCGATCAACCCACACCTGAATCCCAGACTCTCCTGGTTGATTATTAGTCAGATTAATTGTAATTTTACTGACTAATTCTGCGATCGCAGGCTCATCCTCCAAGTCAATACCTGCTTTGAGCACCCGCCATGTCACAGCCCGGTACATGGCACCAGTATCAAGATACATCAATCCTAATGCTTTAGCCACCAAACGGCTAACGGTAGATTTTCCAGCTCCAGCCGGACCATCAATGGCCACAATTGGTTTACGGTGGGACAGGAGTATATTGTCAATTAAACGAGTTGTACCTAAGTGAACTGCGATCGCTAATAATCCTTGCTCTTCAACCTGTTCGAGGGGAGTCAGAGTAACAGGATGTACTAATTCCACATACTCGACCTGGATATCCTGGGTTGCAGCTAATTCTGACCTAACCCTCTCAATCAGATTGATGCGATCGCATAATCCATCTTGAAACGCTTTCTGAGCACTACGCAACCCTTTATAGAGTAATGATGCTTGGGCTTTTTGCTCTGGTGTCAGGTATTGATTGCGAGAACTACACGCCAGTCCCGACTTTTCCCGCACAATCGGACAAGGAACAATGGTCACTGGTAACTTTAAATCTGCTACCATACGCTGGATGATTGCCAACTGTTGGGCATCCTTTTGACCAAAATAGGCTCTGTTTGGTCGTACCAGATTAAACAGCTTGAGCACGACAGTTGCCACACCCTGAAAAAAACCAGGACGAGAGACAGCACATAGGACAGAGGTCATGGCTTTGGGTGGAATCACTTGAGTCAATTCATCACCCTTGTCCGCAGTGGGCATTGGATTGTCACCATACAACTGATCCACAGTGGGAGCAAAAATTGCATCAACTCCAATCTGTTGGCAAAGTTCTTGATCCTGAGCCAATCCACGGGGGTACTCCTGAAAATCCTCTGTCGGTGCAAACTGAAGAGGATTCACAAAAATGCTGACAATGACCAGGGAATTTTCTCGTCTTGCCCGCTCAATTAAGCTTAAGTGACCCTTGTGCAAGGCTCCCATAGTGGTTACCAGACCCACTTCCTTGCCAAGACCTTGACGTTGTAAGTAGCAGTGTAATCCAGCAGTTGTTGTATACAGGTGCATAAGACTTTAGAGTTTAGATTCCTATTGATGTTAGCAACATAGTTTTAATAAATAGAAATCTCCAGGAGTTGCCAAGGAATTCCTGGAGATTTCTATTGACTAATCACTAATCAATTTAATAAAGAATCTCTATACGCACAGACCCAGTGCCAGACCTTACCAATCCAATTATTCTGGCAGCTCCTCTGGACAAATCAATAATCCTACCCCTGACATAAGGTCCACGGTCATTAATCCGCACAATGACAGAGCGACCATTTCTGAGATTAGTCACTTTGACTCTAGTCCCAAAGCGCAAGCTACGATGGGCAGCAGTCAGAGCATATTGATTAAATCTTTCGCCACTAGCAGTGCGCCTGCCATGAAAAGCTGAACCATACCAAGAAGCTATCCCCCTTACACTCCATCGCACTCGGCGACGGCGACGGCTTGCAATCGTTGGTACTGTTAGTAATTGCAGTGTCTGTGGTGAAGCACTGCTTTTTTTGAGAGGAGAAGCATAGCCAATCAGCATAGCGTTTTCTTGGAGATTAGAATCCGGAGAAGCTATCTTCTCTTCTGACTTTGGAATCTCCAAGGCCGTAGGCCACGCTGCGCGAACAGTAGTGATTAGCTCCGTTCGCGCAGCGTGGCCTACGGCCTTAGCTGGTAACGTTAAAGTAGGGAGAATTCTAAATTTATCTGGAAACTCAGCAAAATCAAACATCTGAACTTGCTGACTGGAGAGATTTTCAGCATCTGGAATTGTGGCAGATTTCACCTCTGTCATCAGTGGTAAGTCAGGGCTATCTTTAACAGTGTAGTCAAAGCCCTTAGCTGATGAAATATCAGTTGATAACAACGTACCCAAAACTGTTGTTATCAAAGAACCGGTGATGCAACTCCAACTTTTTTGAGTCATAGTTAGGGTAGATTAAACATTATGATTCCAGGCATTTTGGTGCTAATTCAGATTGATTTAGCACTCAAAATTGCATAGGTGCGCTTTCCGTGATGGCGAACGCGCCCCGCGTGACCTACGGTCAAGGGATTGGTCGCCATCACGGGTCGCACCTCTGGATTTACTCGCTTAAAGTAAACTTGTTTAATATTACACTACTAACCAAAGACTATTATAAAGTTTAGAATAATAAATTCAAGTTTACTACTACAAAAATACTCCAACTGAGCTAAGTATTTTTGTTTTAAAAATAGCTCAAACCTAAGAGAGTAATGAAGTGAGAGATTTTTAAATTTTAGTTAAAGTTGAAGTTGCTGAAACAATAATTAAACTGTTGCCCATTTAAATTGCCGATTTTTGAGTAAGCGGTAAAAATGCCACAACCCTCTCTTTTGTGCCTGAACGCCCCTACCTATTTTCCGTTCAATAGATAAATTAGAAACCTCACAGTTTAGTTGGGCTTAGGCTATCCACTTAAACAATAAGCATTCAGCCTAGGGCATTAGCTGAATGCTTACTTTAAGCAGAGACACAGATGATACTAATACTAATTATCGTGTCTACCTGCAACAAATTTTTTCTCAGATTTGGTAATGGGGAATTGGTAATTGGGAATTAGATTACAATTAGCCATTACCCATTAACCATTACCCATTGCCGTTGAAGATTGAAGTTAATATAAAACTTCTAGACGCACAGCAGCAGTACCGGATCTTTCAAGTCCGATCACTCGGGCTGCTGCTCTGGAAAGGTCAATGACGCGATTTCTGGTGTGGGGTCCACGGTCATTAATTCGCACAATGACGGAGCGACCATTTCTCATGTTAGTCACCCGCACCCTAGTCCCAAACCGCAAGGTACGATGAGCAGCAGTCAGGGCGTATTGATTAAATCGCTCACCACTGGCAGTGCGGCGGCCATGGAAACCCGGACCATACCATGAAGCCATACCCCTCATCTGACTTCTTACTCGCCGACGAGTGGTACTCCTAGCTACTTTCTGTACTGTTCGTGGTTTTGGTGCTGGCGGTAAGTCCGCAATTTCTTTGAGAGGGGGAGCGTAACCGATCAGCCGTCGCAATCGATTAGTAGCTTGTAGAGCATCTTCAGCCAGGTCTTTGGTGGTATCTGGCAGAATTGTATTCTCATCAACTTGGACTAATTCTTCCCCATTGACTTGGATGCTGTAGCTTTTGTAGGAACCATTCCAACGGACAGTGATTGACTCAGCATTGACATTGTTGCCATGAAGTTCATTGATCCGAGCAGCAACCACTTGAGCCCGCCGGATTGAGTCATTGTCTGACCCATTAGCATCCGATATCGTAGCGTTGCCTGGGGCAACAGAAGACGGAGTTGCTATCTTTTCAACCTCAGTAGCAACTATGTCTTTGGTAGGGTCAGCATTGATTTCCTGTGAACCTAGGAAAGTCAGAACAGGAATACTACGGACATACAGTGTAGCTGCCTGACGTCCTGCAAGTTCATAAGCATAAATATTGGTAATGATTTCATCAGGTTTAGCAGTTCTCAGTTGCTCTGGAAACTCAGCCACTTGAAACTCTGGTGTTGGCTGAGCTGGTAGTTTTTCTATTGCTGCAGTTGCGCTAGATGGCAATTCTTCTGCCAGTTGGGCATCAGAATTTCCTGTCACAGTCTGAGTAACTGTCTCAGCGGATGAGACAGGAATTGATATTGTTGCACCGAGAACTGTTGTTAGCACAGAAACGGTGATGCCACCCCAAATTTTTTGATTCATAGGTCTGTAGTCTAAGATAATTGGCAGTTTTAGGCATTATGGTGCTGCAACAAAGGCAGTAACATAACTTCAACTTGCCCATTAACTCCTCACAAATGGTTATTTCCTCACAAATGGTTATTAGTGATTTAACTAAAAACCTGAAACAGACTACCATGAAGTTTCTGATGGTGGAATCCCCATTTTATTAAGCTGTTACCAAGAACTTGTCAAAATTTACGGTTGTAGATTGACCACAAACTAAGTTATATTAGTGGTTAGAGCTTTTGTGAAATTTTTGTGAAGTAACTCCAAGAATAGTTAATTCTTATCAATCCCATCAAGATCTGTGAAATAACTAATGAATCAGCTTCAACAAATTTACTCCATAAAGTAAACTTGAATACAGACTAGGTGCAAGCAATTCTGGTAAATAAGGGCGCTTACCACAGCGTTTACCACGGCGCTTACCACGGCGCTTACCACGACCTTCCTCAACACACTACTGATCTCACCCTATTTGCCCCCTAGGTCTTGATCGACGCTACGCTTTGACACTCCCCGTCAATCACGGAGCGGGGATTCTTCAATCAACGACCCAGCTTGCTCAATCAGGCCGGAACCAGAAAGAGTAGAGGCTAAATCTCCTGAAGCGTTTCGGGGAACCCGACGCTACGCGAACGGGTCGATAACCCAAGTTCCGACGTGCCCCGTCGTACTTATAGCTCTGTTTCGGATATTAATAGCGGCATTGTGATCTCTATCTAACTGGCAACCACATTTACAGGTGTGGGTTCTAGTAGATAGGGACTTTTTGACAACCTCGCCGCAATCAGAGCAACTCTGGCTAGTATAGGCAGGATTTACTGCAACAGTTATCCGACCAAACTTAACTCCAAAATGCTCTAACCATTTCCTGAATTGATACCAACCTGCGTCATTAATAGACTTGGCGAGACAGTGATTTTTTACTAGATTCTTAACTCTTAAATCTTCGTAGGCGACCAAATCGTTAGATTCGGCGAAGCCGACGCTACGCGAACGGATTACGCAACGTGCAAGTCTCTTTGCATGTTCCTCACGCTGCCTACTTATTTTAAGGTGTTGCCTGCCTAACCTATTAACCGCTTTTTTGCGATTGGATGAGCCTTTCTTTTTTCGGTAAACCCGGCGTTGATAAAACTTTAAACGTTTCTCCCCTTTCCTATAGAATCGGGGATTTGGCTCGGAATGGCCATTAGAATCTGTGTAGAACTCTTTAAGTCCTACATCTAATCCAATCATCTCACCTGTGTGTTCTATTTCCTCTTTTACGTTAACAGCAACGCAAAATTGAACGTAGTACCCATCAGCTCGCTTGACTATCCGAACCCGGTTAATTTGCTTCTTGTCGAAGCGCCACAAGTCCCAGGTGCCCTTGAGCTTAAGTTTTCCTATCCCTTTCTTGTCCGTGAACGTTATCGATTTCTTGTCAGGAGATAATTTCCATCCTGATTTCTTATATTCGACAGAGCGAGCACGCTTTTGAAACTTTGGAAAACCTTTCTTACCTGGAACTTTTTTCTGGCAATTATCGTAGAAGCGAACAATCGATGACCATGCCCTTTCAGACGCAGCCTGACGGGCAGTAGAATTTAATTCATTAGCAAAAGAGAACTCTTTAGCCAGGATTTTAGAATACCTGCTAAGGTCACTTTTTCCCGTCCCCTTATTGTCTAACCACAAACGAATACAGCTATTTCGGATAAACTTAACCGTCCGGATGGCTTCGTCTATGGCTGAATATTGGGACTCTCTGCCTTTGGCTTTAAACTCTAGAATAATCACCGAATCTCGACCTCTTTCGATAGATATTTATACTAACACGATTGTATAAAAGTGTCAAATGCAAGACAAATAAAAGCCGTCCTAGAAGGACGGGGCTTTAAACCCAGGATTTTTGGTAAAATACATCCTGCATTTCTAGCTCAAAAGCATTTGTGTGTTCCCATGGATTATCGAGACGCTGGTGTTGATATTGAAGCAGGTCGAGGATTTGTTAAGCAAATCCGTAGCCTGGTAAAAAGTACCCACCGTTCGGAAGTATTAGGTGGACTGGGTGGCTTTAGTGGTTGCTTTCAGCTGCCAGTGGGATATACTGAGCCAGTGTTGGTATCTGGAACTGATGGAGTTGGTACTAAACTCAAATTGGCTCAAGACCTTAACCGCCATGACACCGTTGGCATTGATTTGGTAGCCATGTGCGTCAACGATGTCTTGACTGTTGGTGCGGAACCCCTGTTTTTCTTGGATTATTTAGCAACTGGCAAGCTCAATCAACAACAACTTACTCAGGTTGTTGCCGGTATTGCCCAAGGTTGTCGTCTGGCTGGGTGTGCTTTACTAGGAGGGGAAACTGCAGAAATGCCTGGTTTCTACGAACTCGCCGAGTATGACCTAGCAGGATTTTGTGTAGGAATTGTGGAAAAGAGCCGGATGTTGGACGGTTCCCAAGTGCAAATTGGAGATGTGGCCATTGGTTTGGCCAGTCAGGGCGTCCACAGCAATGGTTTTAGTCTGATCCGGAAAATTGTTCAGGATTCCCCAGACAACGCTCTTTCCTGGGATATAACTCCGGAATTGTTAGCTGGTAAAAGCTTAGGGGAGGAATTGTTGACACCAACACAGATTTACGTGAAACCTGTGCTTGATGCTCGTAGGGCTGGTATCGAGATTCACGGTATGGCTCACATTACCGGCGGCGGTATCCCAGAAAACCTCCCTCGTTGCCTGGGTGCTGGACAATCCGTCCAGATTTATCCCAACAGCTGGGTGATTCCACCAATTTTTGAGTGGCTAGCTCACACAGGTCAGGTTAGTCCTCAGGCAATGTTTGATACCTATAATATGGGGATTGGTTTTGTGCTGATTGTTCCTCAACAGCAGGTTGAGCAAACCCTAACATCGTTTAATTCACAGCAGGTAAATGCATGTAAAATTGGTGAAGTAATCCCAGGGGATGGTGGTGTTGTTGGTCTACTTATCCCGTGATCGGATCAGGCTTCTGGGTGGGGAGTCTCTCAATCATTCTCTCAATCATAAGCTCAGAAGGGAGGCTCAGTTATTGAGGGTTCTGCCTTGAGGATTGCTATTCCCAAATCTGTAGTGGAAAGCGATCGCGCTTCAAACAATGCCATCATGTCACGAGGCTTGGGATTACCCCGAGATGCTCCTGCTAGACCTCTGGCAATAACTAAACCACAATATCCCTGATTTTCACAACCCTCCTCCCACTGCTGGCGGGCAGCAGCATGGTTGGTATCGGTTTCAGAAAACTCTCCTAACAAATAAAGACTGCTGTTTTCTGTTTGGATAATGCCGAGGTCGTACCGTGTGCCTTCAAAGGGGTCTTCCCCTGAATTAAAGCAAATCCCTTTGAGTCCACCAGCGGTCTCGATCTGCTCTATCAACACTTGTGCCTTTGGTCGGGTGGTTTGAATCAAAATAACTGGCATGCCTTCCCCGATTGCTTTGATATTCTGAGACTGATAGGATTTGACACCAGAGCGAATAGATTCTATTGCTTCCCAAGACATCATGCCCAGCTTGAGGAAAGCATCCTTTGGCACAAGGTCATCCCGTAAGGGTATAGTCATCGACTCTGAATCAAAATCATCTTCCTCGGACTCAATTGCCATCTCTAACAACTCATCCGCCAGGTCAGGATGAGTGTTAACTTTAACGTTAACAGTAGATTTTGCTTCTAGGGGTACTGGGACACGGTAACGCTTACCAATCTTGGGTAAGTTTTCGTCATCTAATTGTTCATGGTAATCGTGAACAAATCGCTGAATCGCTTCTAGGGCAACATAAATTGCGATCGCTTCTTCTTCATAAATATAAGGTCGCATTCCTTCCAAGGGATGGACTGTACCAAAGCCAGGTACAATCTCTGATACTGGCAAATCAGCTAAATCAATATCATCCTCTTCATCCTCATCTTCGGTATCATCCCCAAACCGCCCGAAGGTTAAAAACAAGCAATCTTGCCCTAAGAAAGCTTGTTCCATCTTTTCCCAGGAGTCATCTGCCAGCACTGATGATCGGAAGCGTTTCAGGGAATCCCAGGAGCGATATAGTAGTACCCCGTACTCCATACCCAGCATACCCATTACTGAGACGTATAGGGTTTCCACATCCCAGCGATTTAATTCAATTGAGATAATCTGATGATCAGCCACTACTTCCCAAGCAGCTTCATGCCAAATTTCATAGGCTTTTTCTATAAGTAGGTCAGCATACTTAGGTGGTAGCTGGGGTTGTCGAGTAGCCGCCATTTCCTCAAATCCCCGAAACAGTTCGTCAATCAAGGGTAAATTGGGTACATAATCAATGCCAATGTCTAACCCTTGAAGGACACCTCGCAAAAAGAACTGAATTTCTCGGTTACGAACAACAATCTTTGAGGGTCGTGCTGGTCTGGCGGGGCTTTGGGGATGTTCCATGGCTTGCATAAGGGCACGAACAATCGCTTCTGGTCCCATGGTTGGTGATACTAAATCCATTGCCCTGACGATGCCTTCCGAGCCATCCACCCAAAGAATGCAATCATTATGACCCTCACCATCCGGCTGTTGATGATTGTTACCAATAACTGACAGGGGACGGCGGTCTCCCTCCCACACACTGGAAGTCTGTTGTAATTTATTGAGCCGACGACGAGTATTGCGATTCAAAGCAGACATAGAATAGTTTGGGTTGATTGCCTAAGTACCGACCGTGAATAGCCAGTTGCTGGTGGATACTCCTATCTTACCGGGGCAAACGTTGCACAAGCCCCCCTGATCCGAAGTTGCGTTTCACCGATTACATCCACATGGATATCGGAAATCACCAGACACAACCAGAAACTACATTTTCTGGTTACATGGATGTAAGCTCTAAGGCAACTCCACAGAGGTCGGTTTAGCAATGTGTGGCAATCCCCACCCCAACTTTTCTCGCAAAACTCTGAAAAACTCTGGTGCTTGCAAACGGATAAATCGAGCGGAGTAAGGCGATCGCTTAACTTTTATTTTATCCTCTGGTATTACGTAGCAACCACCATTGCCATCAACTACCATCACCATCGAATTGGGAGTAGCGGGAAAAATGGTTAATTGTTCTGTGTCGGCAAAGACTAATGCCCGAGATGCCAAAGAATGGGGACAGATGGGCAACAGTTGCAACACCGGCACCTCAGGAGTTAATACTGGTCCTCCAGCACTTAGAGAATAGGCAGTAGAGCCAGTGGGTGTTGATACAATTATACCATCAGCGGCAATATCCACTGGTGCGTGATGTCCTATTTGTACCTCAAAATGGCACATACTCGTCAACGGTTCCCGGTGCAATACCATTTCATTTAAACAAAGTGCCTCCCACCAAATCCTCTCATCTCGCAGGATCTGCACAGAAAGCATCGACCGTTCTTCTATAACATACTCTTGTGCCATGACCTGTTCCAAGACAGAAGGCAACTGATTGACATAGGTCTCTGTCAAGAAACCCATGTGACCTGTATTCACGGTTAGCACAGGGATCCCTTGGGGAGCCACTTGGCGAAAAGCCGCTAGTACTGTACCATCTCCCCCCAATACAATAGCGAAAGCCATCTGGTCATCAAAACCAGGGGGGGCTAGTTTGTCCATTGGTGTATGACACACTGGTGATTCAGGACTCGAATAACCCAGAATTCCCCCAACCCCTGTAGCCATACACACTTCCCAACCCGCAGTCCTCAATTGGTTGTGCAACTCTTCAGCAACGCTACAAGCCATTGGTTTAAGGTCGTTGTAGATAATGCCTGCTTTTGGTATACTCACCAGTCCCCGTCTTGAACTACTTGGATTAAATTATCACCGAACATCATGGACAATTGTGATTTAATCAGGTACTGTCTTGATCCAGTCGCGCTATGGGGACCGGCTGTGTGCTCAGGCTGGCATCCGCACCTTGGAAGCCCGGTAGAGAAGCACTTTTGCTGCACTGGCTCCCCAAAACCTCGCGCTTATCGATTTTCCAGGAAATATCTAGGATTTAGATTTAAAAGGAGTCCTCTTCTTAGACTTCTTTTTAGCCTTCTCGTAATCGATTTCTTTGAGCTTATTCATAATCCGGTTAAAGTATTCTTGTAGATATTCTTCCAAAGTTGTGGTTTCCTTAGGATCTAGGCCAAAGACCTCGTATACCTTCTCCATCGGTGCATCCAGAGGTTTCCCGCTCACTAGCACCTCAGTAAAGGCAAGCCGATCTGCCACATTCCAGCCCCACTGAAAAAATCTTACGAATCGCCGCATACCCCGCAAAAAATTTATTGGGAGTCGGGCTATTTTAGCATCTTTACCGGACAACCGCTCACACAGGTTAATTATTTCGTAGGTACTAAAGGCTCTGGTTCCCACAACCGGGAATGTCTGATTTACTGTTTCTGGAACTTCAAGAGCACGAATGCCAAACTTAGCAATATCCTGGGTGTTCATATAGGCGATGGGAGAGGTTTCTCCAGTTATCCAAACCGCCTGTCCATCCAAAATCGGGATCGCATACTGACCAATTAAGCCTTGCATAAAGCCACTTGCTTTCAAGATTGTGTGTGGCAATCCTGATTCTGCCAGAAATAGTTCTGTACAGTGCTTTATTTCCATCAGTGGGACATGAGGAAAATTCTCACTTCCCAGAATTGAGAAAAAGACATATCTTTCTATACCAGCAGCCACAGAAGCTTGAATTAGGGCAACTTTACCTTCCCAGTCTACCTGTCTGATGGTCAGAGAATCTGTTGGTCTCGATGTTGCCGCATCAATGACAGCTGTGATCCCTTCCAGAGCTTTTGGCAGGGTTTCTGGAACACAAAGGTCCCCTTGTACTAGTTCAGCTCCCCATTCTTTAAGGAAAGAGGCTTTTCGTGGACTGCGTACAAGACAGCGTACCTGATGATCCTCGTCCAGTGCACGACGAACCACCTGTCTTCCTAAGGTGCCAGTTGCACCGACGACCAACAAGTTCATTATAGTAATTTTAGTAAGGAATCTTTAAGTTTCTATAAGATTCTATCAGAAATTTTGTCTATCTCTCATGTTTCTGGTATTCAATAGGCTTTGCCCACGGTGAGGGGTGTGGGAGAATGGGTTGAGGCGGGCGACAGCATCAGTCATGGATTTGGAAGAAAACTGTGAAAGAATTCTTGAGCAAACCCCATAGCAGTTACCCCATAACCCATTCACTAGAAACTATTCTGACACTCCCTGGATTTTGAGTAATAAGAAGCCTAAGCCCAAACCCACCAGAATCAGGGTGAAGGACAAAAATGCTGCATTGAAAATTTCTGTACCCATTGTTTTATGATCTCCTATGTACTTTTGTTACAAGGTATCATGACTAGGGTGCCAGAATATAGCAATCCTATGGAAATCCTGAGCAAGACTATTTCAGCAAAGGGGTTAGGATCCGGGAGTGTTCAGGAATGATGTCAGACTTGTCAACAAACCATCAGAACATGTCTTTGACAGGAAAACTTAACTCACCACCAAGGCTTCCTCGGTTAGCGGTGACCTTGGGAGATCCGGCAGGCATTGGACCAGAAGTTGTCCTCAAGGCATTGGCAGATTACCAAGTCACTAGGAATTGTGAGATAACGGTGATTGGCAGTCGGTACCTCTTAAATGCGGCTTACACCCAACTACGTCAGCAGGGCATTGAAGATGTAGCTACTTTAGCTTCCCCAGAGACATTATCAATAATTGACATTGAGTTGGATTATGGACAACGGCCTCAAATAACCCCAGGTGTTGGTAATGCTGCTAGTGGTGCTCTTAGTTTTGTGTATCTCGAAAATGCGATCGCACTCACCCAACGTGGTGAGTTTGATGGTATTGTGACCGCACCCATTGCCAAGTCTCTCTGGAAAGCCGCAGGACATGATTATCCTGGTCAAACTGAAGTGCTAGCCCACTACTCTGGTGTCAAACAATTTGGGATGTTGTTCGTAGCGCGATCGCCCCATAGCGGTTGGGTGCTACGTACACTTTTAGCTACCACACATATTCCCTTAAGTCAAGTACCAAACACCTTAACGCCATTATTGATGGGGAGTAAACTAGACTTACTAATCGCCTGCTTGGCTAGTGATTTTGGTATCAAGAAACCTCGAATCGGGATTTCTGGGTTAAATCCTCATAGTGGTGAGCAGGGTCAGCTAGGTTGTGAAGAACAAGATTGGCTGATTCCCTGGCTAGAGAAAGAGCGCCAGCAACGCCCGACTATCCAATTAGATGGACCAATACCTCCTGACACGCTTTGGGTAAAACCTGGTCAGGCTTGGTACGGCAACCACCAGCAGTACGCTGATGATGCTCATGATGCTTATTTGGCACTGTATCATGACCAGGGCTTAATTCCTGTCAAACTTATGGCATTTGACCGAGCGATCAATACTACCATCGGTTTACCGTTTGTGCGCACTTCTCCTGATCATGGCACAGCGTTTGATATTGCTGGTCTTGGCATTGCTAACGCTACTAGCATGAAGGCTGCAATTAGCCTGGCTACTGAACTGGTGAACCAGAGGTTGAGTAACCGTTTAGCTATCAGTGCTTAGAACAAACCTTTAGTCAACCTTTATTCTCTAAGTGGAACCGCCAACTGGACTTTTTGAGTATTGCGATTAGTTGGGGATTGAGGAAACACATCCAGTTCTTCTTGCTGGATGGTATCCCCAAAAACTATGTCTACATTGTCACTTGAGCCAACCTTGAACTTAGGCTGTAAATTGTTACCTAAGCCTTCCTTTTCCTCCAGCTCTAGTGATGTTGGGAAAAAGGTGCCATAATCGTCTGAGACCGTGCGACCATTAACTTGGCGGAGGGTGTCACCAGACAGGGTTACTGAACCGCTTGGCTCACTAGACTGCGCTCCTGACTGAGCATAGGCAAGAGGTACCAATCCCACAACTATCCAGCCGATTCCTACTATAACTAGTGTTTTACGGATCATCAGCTTTCTCCTGGTTTTTTATTTACCTTATTTTATTTATTTATTTTTATTTTAGTAGTCTTGACATTAATCTGGCATCCGAATACATCCTTAGAAAAAAAAATAAGTGGTAGTAATTTTAACTCTAGTTATTAACGATACTTGGCAGAAGCATAAATTAAGGTTTTAACCCACGCTATCAGTCAAGGCACTACTTGAAAAGCTACCTTGTCAACTATAAGCTCGACTAGCCTGTTTAGGCTGACTGCTAAAAGTTCACCGTAAACAATATCACTTACTTTATGACCATCATTCGTGTACCAAAGTCCTGGGAACTGCCAGAGCAACAAGTCACCTCAGAAACGGCTTATTCTAACCGACGTCGCTTTCTCAAAAATTTAGTTGGTGCTAGCCTAGGCACTGGAATGCTCTCAATTGTTGGTTGTCAAGCTTCCTCTTCTGCCTCAGACAAAGCTCTTTCGGAAACCCTAAATCAACCCAAGTTCAAATCCTTAGCAACCAATCCAGCTTTTGCCAGTGTTGACAGACCCATCACTGATCAGGAGCTTGCTGGACAGTACAACAATTTTTATGAATTTGGCGGCAGTAAATCGATCTGGCAAGCAGCCCAAAATTTACCAACCAAAGACTGGAAGCTAGAGGTGACGGGATTAGTCAAAAATCCCCAAACCTATGACCTAGATGATCTGCAAACTAAATTTCCGATCGAAGAGCGGATCTATCGCTTCCGCTGTGTAGAAGCTTGGTCAATGGTGCTACCGTGGATCGGATTTCCCATGAAAGCGCTCATGAAAGCAGTAGAACCTACTTCAGAGGCTAAATTTGTGCGATTTACCTCCTATTATGACCGCAAAATTACTACTGGTCCAGGTATACACCTTGGTTCCTTACCTTGGCCTTATACGGAAGGTCTAAGTGTTGAGGAAATGGCTAACGAACTAGCATTTTTTGCTATTGGCATTTACGGTCATCTATTACCCAAGCAGCATGGTGCTCCTATTCGCATGGTAGTGCCCTGGAAATATGGTTTTAAAGGAGCAAAATCTATAGTCAAAGTCGAGTTTTTAGCTAATCAGCCAGCTACCTACTGGAATACTATCAATTCCTATGAATATGACTTTGAGGCAAATGTTAACCCCAATAAGCCTCACCCAAGATGGTCACAAGCTACAGAAAAATTCATCAGTAGCGGTCCCAACTTATCCTGGGAAAAACGACCCACCCTACCTTACAACGGTTATGGGGAATATGTAGCTGGGCTGTATGGTTGAAGGTTATTTGGTTGTTCGCCTTTGGCGTTGGGTGTAGGGCAGGTTGTTCGCGTAGCGTGGCCGTTCGCGCAGCGTGGCCTACGGCCTTAAGGCCAAGGTTGAAGGTTTAAAGTTGAAGGTTTAAGGTTGAAGGTTGAAGGTTAAAAGTTTAAAATTGTTCGTCCTTGGCGTTTCCTTAGGCCTTTACCCTTTCGTCACCTGAATCACCTGTAAACTACCACCTGCGTGCAAAGAGCGATCACATACCTTAAACCCCACTTGCTCAAGCCCCTTGACCAAGTCAGTCTCCAGTAATTGCCAAGCTGTCTGGGTCTCAAACAACCACATAAATACCGCTAACCCTGGCCAAAACAAAACATTAGTTGGCTTGTGCAAATCCACCAGGGTAAACACTCCTCCTGGTTTAAGCACCCGGTGAACCTCCTGAATAATCTGCTGCAACACCTCAGGGGTCATTTCATGGAGTGCGGCGCTGGTGTGAACTAGATCAAATTGAGCATCTGGAAAGGGCATCTGTTCAGCCAACCCCTCTACATAGTTGGCTTGGGGAACATTCCGTTGTGCTCGCTCTAGGGATAGTGGAGAAATATCTAAGCCTGTGACATGCTCAGACAATTCCACCAAGAACTGGGTAGCCTGACCACTACCGCAACAGAGATCTAGCACTTTGGTTCCTGAATGAATTGTTAAGCCCTGTAACGGTAGCTGGCGGAATCGTCTCTCTCCACCGACGCTCAAAGCCGCGATCCGAGAAATACTATCATACAGCCATTGGTACTGATAACTCCAAGCTCTAAGAACTGTTGCCACTACTCACTCCTTAGTAAAGATCTGTGTTTCTTGTTGCAAATTTAAGTTAAAAAATATATTGTTAAAATCAGTAACAAATATGAAAGTTATGGGAAGCTGTGTTAACTATGGGTCGTGTTGGGGTATTATTGCTTAATCTAGGTGGGCCAGATCAGTTAAAGGATGTTCGTCCCTTTCTATTCAACCTGTTTTCTGACCCGGAAATTATTCGCCTGCCTTTTCCGTGGCTGCAAAAACCCCTGGCTTGGCTAATCTCCACTAAGCGTGCTAAGATCTCCCAGGAGAACTACAAGCAAATTGGCGGTGGTTCCCCTCTACGGAAGATTACAGACGCCCAGGCTCAAGCCCTCCAGGAACATTTGCAAACGAAAGGGCAAGAGGTCAGTGTCTATGTAGGAATGCGTTACTGGCATCCTTTCACAGAAGAAGCGATCGCAACCATCAAAGCCGATGGGATCGAACGCTTAGTCATTTTACCGCTTTATCCCCAGTTTTCCATCAGCACCAGTGGTTCTAGCTTCCGTCTGCTAGAAAATCTGTGGACAGAAGACCCAGACCTGAGCAAGATTGAACACACAGTCATTCCCTCCTGGTACCAGCAGCCACAATACCTCCAAGCCATGGCTGACTTAATTACTCAGGAACTCGATAAGTTTTCCAATCCCGATCAAGTTCATATCTTTTTCAGTGCTCACGGTGTACCCATCAGCTACGTTACAGAAGCTGGAGACCCCTACCAGCGAGAAATTGAGGATTGCACTGCCTTAATTATGAAAACCCTCAACCGCTCCAATCCCCATACTCTGGCCTATCAAAGTCGGGTTGGTCCGGTAGAATGGCTCCAACCCTACACCGAGGATGCGTTGCAAGAACTCGGAGCTAAGAATACTCAAGATTTGCTGGTAGTCCCGATTAGTTTTGTCTCGGAACATATCGAAACCCTCCAGGAAATCGACATTGAGTATCGAGAAATAGCAGAAGAATCAGGGATTAAGCAGTTTGAGCGGGTACCAGCCCTCAATACCCATCCCCTGTTTATTGAGTCTTTGACAAATTTGGTAGTTGACGCTCTCGAATCACCCAGCCGTGAACTCTCCGAAGTGATTCGTCCCCCAGAGACAGTAAAAATTTACCCTCCCGAGCGGTGGGAGTGGGGCATGACTACAGCAGCAGAAGTTTGGAATGGTCGTCTGGCTATGATTGGGTTTATTGCTTTACTGTTGGAGTTGATTAGTGGTACTGGACCGCTACATTTTGCTGGGTTGTTGTAAATTTCTTCAGGTTACAAGGGCAACCGGCAAGTCCAGATTTAATTGAGGGGGAGGCAAGTAATCGTCCCCCTCGACTGCTCCCAATAGGAGTTGGTCTGATCAGTTGCTCCTTGGCTTTTAAACTTAAAGTTGCCCTCTAATCTTACTAAATATCCAATCGGGAATAGCATGTTCCGTGTCATATACTCGGTCATACTTTTGTTCAAGTTTTTGCCAATCAATTGAACTGTCTACTAAAACTTCATGTTTGAATATCTCTAGGGCTTTGCCAGACAAACCTTTTTCTAAACACTGTTTCATTGCTAATCGACTTTCATCTATTTCACCAATACATTCAAAGGGTGTATGTTCAGCTAGTCCGATCATTTCTCTGAAAATAGGTAGTAAGTCATCATCATCAAACAAATTGGAGCCAAAGACTGCATCTACAGATGCTGGCTCGAAGACAGCCATCAAACCTAGCCATACATAAGCACACTTGGGACATTTCTTACACCAAGGTTTTTGAATATTGCAGGAGTGGATTTTAGGCAGCACCTCGGGATATTTGGCTAGATTTTTGAAGATGCGGAAGTCATAGAT
Organism: Moorena sp.; assembly: GCF_982860115.1. Lineage (NCBI taxonomy): Bacteria > Bacillati > Cyanobacteriota > Cyanophyceae > Coleofasciculales > Coleofasciculaceae > Moorena > Moorena sp. The sequence goes on along the minus strand of NZ_CEYLVT010000009.1, from coordinate 40,740 downwards.
GGGCTGCAAAATACCGAAATACGAAAAATTAGATAAGAGATTTGCTTGAATGAATTCATTCAACTCTTTTTCGGCTTCGTAGCCTTTGCCCCATTGATGGTTAACTTCTTTACCTAGTTTTTCCCAGAATAAATTACCAGTATTGGCACTTTTTTCATGGGCTAGTGCCAAGTACTTATATCCCTCATTCAGCATTAGAGGTAAGGATTCAAAGATAGAGACAGGAGTTTCTGGAACGGTAATTCCTGAATTATCTGGGCAATATAGCTGAAGAAAGGGATAGTCAATAAAGTCATCGTAGATAGAAATTTTATGCTTTTTAATGGGGGTTACATGTTCTAGGACTCCAGAAATTAAATTGTGTTGGATATCGGCTTTGCCATAAACACTGTGGGAGTATTGCATGGAAGCAAAGGCAACATCTGCTTCTTGTAGCATTTTCATCGCTACAATACTATCTTTACCACCACCACAGCCTGCAAGTACGGTAGAGTTATCGCCAAATATAGAGGTGGGTTTGCTATTGCTTAAGCTAGCTTGTGAATAGATAAGTTCAGGACCAGGGTAGTCGGTTATATTGTTTTCATACCAATGTTGACCAAAGACTCCTTGATATATCTTGGCAAATAGCTCTAACACTGGCTGACTTAAATTTTCAGCGACAAGGTTAATATCATAGTATTTGGGAAATAGTGAACTCAGTTTCATCCCCTCGAATAAGGCAATATAAGCAGCGATTTGATTAATTACTGCTTGAGAATATTTGCTGGCCAGTAAACTGAAGGATACATCATGGTAAAAAACTTTAGTTGAAAAGTTGAAGTTATCTGCACCATAGATAATGTCCAAATGATGCTCGTGAATGGTTAATTGATGAATTTTAATGGTTTCAATTTTCATGATTTTAATTTTGTTAAAAAAAATTTTTGCACAATCCAATAATGAATTATGGTTTTTGAAAAATGATCAAATTTGTTTTTTGTTTAAAGCTAAATTGATTAGTTTCTGGCTTAAAATACTCTAGGATTTTTTCTTTAAATAAAGAAAGAACATCAACCGAACTATTAAGAATACATTTTTTTAAATAAACTTCTAGCAAATCCCGATCTTCACCATCAATTTTATGGTGATAATAAAAATCAATTACATCATACTTTACTTCAATTACATCTAAGGCTTTTTGGATATCTTCTGCTGTTACAAATCTTTGACAATTATTCGGATGTTCGTAATTTTCTATATAAAAATCATAGAATTGATTGTAACAAGAATCTGAACTTGCTTGATACATCAAAAAAACACCACTGGGTTTGAGCAATGTCCTAATATGCTGTAGGATATCCTGAATTTTATTAATGTCTACAGTATAAAATGAATGAATTGCCCAAACAAGATCGTAGTAGCTAGTTTTTGGAATTGCTGTTTGAATAGTTTCTGTAGATGATGCAAACGTGCCCTTTGCCTCGAAGTGTTTTAATTGATTAAATACTGAACTACATTGATTCAGACAATAGTCTGAAACATCTAGCAAATCAGATGATAGCTTGAGTTCACTATCAATTCTTTTATCTAATAAATTAGGAAAAACTCCTGTTCCACAACCTATATCCAAAAGTTTTATTGTATCAATTCCAAATGAATCGATTATTTGTAAAAAACGAGGATTATTAACAAGCTCTTCGTAATCTATCAAAGTAGTTTTAAACCAAGCGTCTAGATCTAGATTACTTTTTTGATAGTAGTCTTGAGAAGGATTCAGATTGTCACTGTTTTGTTTCATGGCTGTTTCAGATGTAGGATATGTTTTATTTTGGCTACTAACTAACTTAAGGCGGGATGGTGGAGCGGCACACCGTCTCGTTAGAATTTTACCACTTTAAGCGGATACTCTTTCTTTTTCAAGATAAAATAAAATTCCGGAGTGTGGAAGCATTATTTCTCCCCCCTCCATTTTTTGCGCACAAGTGCCGAAGTAGTCTAGCAGCAGTCGCAATTGTAAGGGGGAAAAGTATGCTGTGTTGGCACCAACTATAAAATTCAGTAACTGTTTCCCGAATTCAGACTCTTTTTGAAAACATTCTGTAATGTTTATTGTAAAATCATTTTTTTCTTGGAAAAACGGTAAATTGCATTCAGTTAGTAGTTGCTTTACATCATCGCTAAACCAGGGATAATTTCCGTATAATCGCTGATTTGCATGGTAAAAAGTTCATTCAGTAACTGTCTTTTAGCTACCCCTAAAATTCCCATGCCTCCTTCCCGGATAAGTTCGTAAATTTTCCGAAATAAGGTTTTAATGTCAGAAAAGTAGTAAAGGGAATGAATTAACAGTATGATATCAAATTTTTGACGTGATTTAAAATCTTCAAATCCAACATTATTAATTGTAAAATTAAATTTATGGATGTTATATATCCTGATTTGACCACACCATTCTTGTGCTTTCACACATTCTGTTTCGTTGGGATCAATGCCGACGAAATGGATAGTTTTGTTTAGAGAAAGAAGTTTTTCCAAAAAAGGTTTTTCAAACAATCCACTCCCACAACCGATGCTAAGGATGCTGTAATCTTCTTGTGAAGACATCTTCTCGTCTATAGCCTGAAGTGTCGCGTCAAGCATCATCTCTTGTTCGTTCTGCTGACTGCGATAGGCAATTTGGCCATCCCTATATTCTTGGTCGTTGAGTTTGACTATCTGTAGTCTTGGATCTGAGAATAAGTATGCGATCGCAGATTTTTGCAGTCTCTCCAGGGTGCCTAATGAATCATAAAAACCATCGGTAAAACTATCATTTGTTAATGTCATCTATTTTTATTTTTCGTGATTAATCTATCTAATTTGAAGTGCATCAATACAAGGTTCCCCCATTATGCGGTTATGTCTTACGGGGGTTTCACCCACTCGCGCTTTGCATTAAGACGCCGTTTTTCATTTGTCAGACAACTCAACTTCTAAAAATTAGTTATCAATTCATTATCTCATATTTGGTGCTAAAGTTAACCTGGATTGCTATTATCACACTATAAGTTATTTGTCAAAATAATTTAGATTAATTTTAGATGGGTTTGCCCTGCCCTCAGGAACAATCGACAAAGTATAGCTCCCTGGGTTCGCTGTCCAAAGTAAGAGCGATTCAAAACTGGTAAAAATTATGGTACTCTTAACCGGTGCTAATTAGAACATGTCTTAAGCAGTATAAATGTACTGTTTTTGGAAAACAAAATTTAAAAGAGTATTATGTCAACCACTTTTCAAGAGACCACAGAGAATCTGAGATTCAGTGAGGATCGCCTAGGAATTAACTATCTCGGGAGTGCCAACCTGCCTACTGCAACAGATGATGGCAAAGATATCATTCGAGGATTAACCCAAAGGCCGAAATCTTTGCCACCTCGTTACTTTTACGATGAAAAAGGCTCCCAATTATTTGAGCAAATCTGCGAGTTACCGGAATATTATCCCACCCGCACAGAGGCAGAAATATTACAACAGTATGCTGTAGAGGTGGCTCAATTGACGGGAGCTTGCGAATTGGTGGAGCTGGGTAGTGGCAGTTCTACCAAGACTCGCTTGTTGTTGGATGCCTATGAAAGTCAGGGATATCCGTTGCGCTATGTTCCTATTGATGTCAGTGGGGAGATTCTTGAGGAGAGTGCCAAGCAGCTGTTGCTGGATTATCCCAAGTTAAAGGTTCAGGGTCAGGTGGGAACTTATGAACACGCCCTGGGCCAATTAACTCCAACACCATTACCTAGACGGATGGTTTTCTTTTTGGGTAGTAGCTTGGGAAATTTTGCTCCTGAACAGTGCGATCGCTTTTTTGAGAAAATGATAGGTTTACTAGCACCAGGAGATTACTTTTTGCTGGGCATTGACTTACAAAAACCGAAGGAGATTCTGGAAGCTGCCTATAATGATCGTCAGGGGGTGACTGCGGCATTTAACCTGAATATGTTAGCACATCTGAACTGGCGTTTCCAAGGAAATTTTGACCTCGATCGCTTTACCCATCAGGCGATTTATAATCAATCGGAAAGTCAGATTGAGATGTATTTACATTGCCAGGAAACCCATGTTGTGCGCTTAGCCAGCCTGGATTTAACGGTTGAGTTCCAAGCAAGAGAAAGCATCCTTACAGAAATTTCTCGCAAATTCAATGTAGAGCAGATGCAGCACTATCTCAAAGGTCGGGGACTAAACACAGTTCAGGCTTGGAGTGATACCAAGCAATGGTTTGGTTTACTCCTGTGTCAGATACAGGGTTTGTAATCGACGTGTAAGCGATCAGCTATCAGCTCTCAGTTATCAGTTATCAGCTCTCAGCTCTCAGTTATCAGTTATCAGCTCTCAGCTCTCAGTTATCAGCTAAAGGCTGACCGCTGACCACTGACCGCTGACCGCTGACCACTGACCGCTGACCGCTGACCGCTGACGGCTGATCGCTGACCCTTGACCACTGACCGCTGACTGCTGAATATAGACACCCCTAAGTTTAAGAATAGTATTTGAAACTCAAACCATGGATACTCTCCAATCTACTCAATTCCCTCGCCTTGACAGCTGCAGTCGTGAAACTATTCTCAATTACTTTAAGAATTCATGGGAACTCGAAGATGTTCTGATGAAAAGTCTGGTTGGGGAAGAAACATTCTATATCAGTCCCGACCCATTAAGAAACCGTCTGATTTTCTATTTGGGTCACTCGGCTGTTTTCTACATCAATAAATTCCTTGGGGTTGGGTTATTAGATAAACCCATTAATCCTAACTATGAAATCCTGTTTGAGATTGGTGTGGACCCGGAAACTCCTGAAGAACTCGATCAAGCAACCAAAGATATCCACTGGCCGAAAGTGGAAGAGGTTTGGCGCTATCGAGATCAAGTGTATAGCGTGGTTATAGAAACTATCGAAAAGACTCCTCTGACTCTGCCAATTCATCAAAATCATCCTCTCTGGGCGCTGATGATGGGAATTGAACACAGTCGCATCCACTTTGAAACCTCTTCCATGCTGATCCGACAACTGCCTGTAGAGCGGCTTAAACGTCCTGAGAGCTGGAATTATGCTGTTTCTAATGGCAAGGTTTCCAAGAATGAAATGCTCCAAGTTTCTGGGGGTTCGGTAGCACTTGGTAAACCAGAAGATTATCCTATCTATGGCTGGGATAGTGAATATGGCAATCGTTCGGTAGAGGTTAAACCGTTTTTTGCCAGTCAGTATCTGATTACCAATGGAGAATTTCTGGAGTTTATTAATGATAATGGCTACGATAATCCAGATTACTGGGATAAAGAATCCTGGATTTGGAAGACAACCTATAATATCAAGCACCCTAAATTCTGGATACCTACTAATAGTGGTTACAAGTATCGAGCGCTGTTTGATGAGATTGACCTTCCTCTCGATTGGCCCGTTGAAGTTAATCACCATGAAGCCATGGCTTACTGTCGCGCTCAAGGGCAAGGAATTCGTTTAATGAGTGAAGCGGAGTGGAATCTTGCCACTGCTGGCAGGGATGAAAGTAGCACAAATTTCCAACAAGACCCCTTTGCGATACAGGATTACAATCTAAATCTCAAGTTTGGCTCACCTAGCCCAGTGGGTATGTTAGAAACTGCTAAAAGTCCTGCTGGACTCTATGACCTGCGGGGGAATGTATGGGAGTGGCTGAGTGATGACTTCAAGCCGCTACCAGGATTCAAGTCCCATCGCCTCTATGAAGATTATTCTGCTCCCTTTTTTGATACCCAACATAACATGATGCTTGGTGGTGCTTGGGTGACTACTGGAACAGAGGCATCGACATTCTATCGTAACTGGTTCCGTCCCTACTTCTACCAACATGCTGGGTTTAGAATTGCGGCTTCATAGCTTTTTGTTATAAAAAAAGGTGTAAGCATATGCGCTACTTGAGGGGCTACTTGAGGTGCTATCAGCTATCAGTACCGGACCTGTGGCGCTTCTTTTAACATTGAGTTAAATAACACAAGAATAACAAACTATGGACTATCGCCACATCATCACCATCGAGCCTGGTAAACGCAGTGGTAAACCCTGCATAAGAGGCATGCGCATTAAGGTCTACGACATTTTAGAATATCTGGCCGGGGGAATGACAGAAGCAGAAATTATAGACGATTTTTCTGAACTAACCTCCGAAGACATTAAAGCCTGTCTTGCTTTTGCAACAGAGGGTGAGAAAAAGTTAACGGCTCTCCCAAGAGACCCTCACCAACCACGAGTATAGGGCAGCAATTCTCACCTAAAAGTTATCCGCTTCAGTCAGGATTGTGGTCATGGCTTTGATCACTTATACGGGAACGCTTCCCTCGAACATACCAACGATACCAATGCTTAGCACTGCGAATCGCTAACCACAGTAGCAGCAAAGCAATTAATCCTCCTTGTTCAGGAGCATCAAAAGCTAAGATTATCAAAACTACGCACAGAAAATCCTGAAGAAATACTACCCACAGAGGTAAGCCACGCAAACGGTAGAACCATCCCACCTGAACTAACTGGAGTACGAAGGCTAATAAGCCGCCGACAATACCCACTACCCAGACAAATCCCGTTAGTTCTTCAGCAAACTGAGTCACAGCAATACCAAGAATTGCCCCCACTAGAGGACTCAAGACTAGCTGAACAAGTTGTAAGATTCGCTGTCCTAAGAGCTTTTTCGAGGCAAATAGCTCCACCAATGACCAAGTTGTCAAGATAGTCAGCAAGACTGGGGGATGAATCTGTGACAGTAACGGTACTTTCGACCAGAGTTGGTCACTGTGGAGTAAACCAATCACCAACAGGGGCAGGGCAATTCTCATTCCTGCCGCAGCGGAAGCTGAGAGGGCGGCGAGGAGTGCAATCATGAGCGTCGTGAGTTTGGCAAGAGGTTTAGTCTAAACCAGTAAAGCTTAGCATAATGTAACAAAATATACACTTTTTTTGTGATTAAATTAAATAACCAGGACTGGGTAAATGGTAAATACAGTTAGCTGGAGAAATAAGGGCATGTCTGAGTCATTATTTGCTGATGCCAGTAAACGATTGCAAAAATCATTGAAATATGTGTCAATTTCCGAAGATGCGATCGCACGCTTAAAATATCCCAAATCTAGTTTGAGCGTTTCCATCCCAGTCCGCATGGATGATGGCTCGTTACAGATGTTTCAGGGCTATCGAGTTCGCTATGACACCACCAGGGGACCAGCAAAAGGGGGAGTACGGTATCATCCCAATGTTTCCTTAGATGAAGTCCAATCCTTAGCCTTTTGGATGACCTTTAAATGTGCCACCTTAAATTTGCCCTTCGGGGGTGGTAAAGGGGGAATTACTCTCAATCCTAAAGCCTTATCGAAGCTGGAATTGGAACGGTTAAGTCGTGGTTACATCGATGCGATCGCAGATTTCATTGGACCTGATATTGATATTCTCGCTCCCGACGTTTACACCAACTCCATGATTATGGGTTGGATGATGGATCAATACAGCGTCATTCGCCGTCAAATCAGTCCAGGGGTCGTCACAGGTAAACCCTTGGCCTTGGGAGGAAGTATTGGTCGCGATACCGCTACCGCTACTGGCGCGTTTTTTGTGATTGAATCCATTTTGCCCAAATTTGACCAACTGCCTCAAAATACCACCGTAGCGGTGCAAGGATTTGGTAATGCTGGTGCTGTGATAGCGCAACTGTTAGCTAAAGCAGGTTATAAAGTTGTGGCTGTCAGTGATTCTCAAGGGGGTATTTATGCCAAAAAAGGCTTAGATATTCCTAGTATTCGGCAATACAAAACATCGAGTCAAGGCATTAAAGCCGTTTACTGTCGAGGTAGCGTTTGCAATATTGTTGAGCATGAAGTCATTACTAATCAAGACCTTTTAGCCTTAGATGTGGATGTGCTGATTCCTGCTGCCTTGGAAAATCAAATTACCGAAGAAAACGTTGATAATATCAGAGCTAACTATATCTTTGAAGTAGCAAATGGACCAGTAACCTCTACCGCTGACAATCGTTTGGAAGAAAAAGGCATCTATGTTTTTCCTGACATATTGGTTAATGCTGGAGGAGTCACTGTTAGCTATTTTGAATGGTTACAAAACCGCAGTGGACATTATTGGAAGCTCGATGAAGTCCATCAGCGTCTGAAAGAGAAAATGGTGGAAGAAACCGAAACAATTTGGTCACTTTCTCAGGAACTAGCGGTTTCCATGCGCACAGCTGCTTATGTTCATGCTTTGAATCGCCTGGGAGACTCCCTGGATGCTAAAGGAACTAGGGATTATTATTGTAAAACTTGAGATGTAGCAGTTATTAATTGGGTGAAGTACTTTGTAAGCATATGCGCTACGCGCACGCTGCGCGAACAGCTATCAGCGTGTCGCGTATCAGCCGTCAGCTCTACCAGTTTGACCCTGTGGGTGGAACGGCCATCTTGGTGGAATGGGCATCTTGCCCGTTACAATTTCCGGAGGCACTGTCTCAATACTGGCTACTAATAAAATCACGGTGAGTCCGTCCCTAAAGCACCCTACCCCATATTTACTATATAATTTCCAATTATATCATAAAAACTTATCACCAATCTAGTGACAAATCATGATCACATCTCTAATGGTTTGCTAATGCTAACGTTTGAGACTTTTATGATTTTAGCAACGGCGTTATTTAGTTAGCGATCGCATACAGTGCAGCGAAGCTTAATGATATTTTTACTGACTCCTTGAATAAAAAATATTCCGTGAAAAGTCAGGTTATACCAGGGTTGGCTTCAAGGATCACAACTGGAGACTCCATCGGTAAAATTCGCTGCAACTTGAAGTCAGACTGAGCCAAAAGTCGGCGAAACTCCCGCTCAGTCCGTTCTTTACCTCCTACAGATACCATCATTGATATGTCAAACCATTTGGCAGGGTGGAAATCGTTACCGGCAGGGATCAGCATTTCCAGAATGAGAAGCTTACCATGTGGAGGGATGGCTTTTCGGCAACAACTTAATAGTTCTGTTGCCTGCTCGTCGCTCCAGTTGTGCAGAATATGCTTCATTAGGTAAATATCATGACCAGCTGGAATCGATTCAAAAAAGCTACCTGAAACCAGATCGCATTGCTTGCTCACACCTTTTTCTGCTAGAAACGGCAGCGCTCCTTCAATAACTGAGGGAAGATCAAAAAGTACCCCCCGTAACTTGGGATTAGCTTGGAGAATTGATGCAAGCAAAAGACCATGACCTCCCCCTACATCGACAACTGAGCCCAAATCCTTAAAGTTATACACCTGAGGAAATTCTGCCGCAACAGAGACAGACAATGAGGTCATTGAGTTGTTAAACTGTTCAGCAGTTGTTGGATGGGTATTAAGGTATTCAAACAGTTCTAATCCGTTAGCTTGTTTAAAGGAAGCTTTGCCTGTTTTTAGCACATCCATCAGGTGCATCCATGCTCGCCAATTACCATCATGAGGAAGATAAAGGGCAAGATCGTGCAGTGAACCGGGAAAGTCAGAGCGCAGGCAGTCAGATAGAGGAGTATTGGTAAACTCTCCTGTTACAATTTTCCTAAATACCCCAAGCATAGCCAGACCTCGCAGCAGGCGGTATAGTGATGAGACATCGGTTCCCGTAGCTTCTGCCAATTCTTGAACATGCTTAGGTTGTTGAGCAACTAGATCAGCAATTCCAAGTTCTGCTACAGCCTGTATGGACTTAGCAATTATTCCTCCATAAAGCATTTGCTTCATGACTACCATTGGCATGAGCTCTTCTGTCATTTATCAAGAACACTTACTAGGTGAACCAATAGAAATAACCACAAATACCAACCTACTTGGCTACTTGTGGAAAAATGTTTAAATCAGGTTGATGTTACTTAAAAGAAGGAATGCCTTCCGGAAAGAGGAGAGAAATACGTTTTTCTCTGCTTTGGGCTTCCTCAATACAAAGTTGCTCAATCTGTTTAACAACCTCTTCTTCCACCCCAAGACGTTTTGCCATTTTGTAAACTGCTGCCCGCTCCTCTTCATGATATTCTCGGTCAGCAGAACAAGCCTGAATAGCAGTATAAAGAATTATACGACGACTATGTTTGTTGGCAATAGGCGAATCAGCTAGAACGTCAAGGATATCTTCATCAGCTGGGTAAGTTTTTGCCAATTCGTAGCCGGTCTTTCCAAATACAGCAGCACGACCAGCAATCCAGTTTCTTTCTTCTGGTTCTATAATTCCGTCTCCTTTTGCACAAATAAGAAGAGCTTTGATAAAAGCTTCATAGTCTTGATCCGGTGGAGTAGTTTCCACCCCATAAAAGTGATTTAGTAGCCAAACTTTACCATCCTGCTCTAGATTAGACATAATGTAATCTCGCTAATTTTATTTAATCAGAGTATATCATGAAGTATACATGCTGCTCTGAGATTGTGCTATGTGAGTTTGATATTATGATCAAGTTCGGATCTCGTCGATATGTTGGGTATTGCTGAATCTTAGAATGAATATGAGTGGAGTGGGCATCCTGCCCGCCCGAAAATATATTTAAACTGGCAAGATGCCAGTTCCAAGCAAGATGCCCATTCCACCTTACTCTTAAAATCATTCCATTATTAAGCAAGGTTAATTTTACCTCTGTTAGAGAAAGGTAAATCCCCAAATAAAAATCACAGCAAGACCTTGGTGATTTGATTAAAAATTATCAACAAAGACTTGACAAAGAGTATTGTTTATGAAATTGTCAGCAAGGATAGATTAGCTGTTTTTACCCTGACCATCAGCTGTTGCTGTAACCAAGGGTGTATTAATTGTGTCCCACTAGTTATCCTACGGAAAACATAGTGTAAACTTGAATTTATTACTCCCTGGAGAAAATAATTATGTTAACTGAATTTCAAAAGCAGAAATTACCAAGATTATTTACAATATATGATGCCGACAATAACGGTTTCATTGAGCAAGCGGATTTTGAGCGCTTCCTAGAAACCTACTCTCAGGTTGGCAGCTGGGAACCAGGCTCACCCAACTACAATTCTTTGCAATCGAAGTTAATGTCTCGTTGGGAGAGTATGCAAAAGTTTGCAGACACCAATCGTGACAATAGGATATCTTTGGAGGAATGGTTGGTATATATCGAGAATATCCTTAAAGACCAAGGCGCTTATGAAGCGGAAATACGGGGCATCGCCGGTTTCGTCTTTAGCGTATTTGATAGTAATGGGGATGACCAACTAGATTTGGAGGAATACAGACAGTTTTATCGCGCCAGAGGACATGATGAAAATTTGGCTAATGAGGTATTTAAACGGCTCAATTTCAAGGATGATGACTCCATTACTAAAGAAAAACATATCGAGTTAATTGATCAATTTTTCTATAGTGAAGATCCTGAAGCACCTGGTAATTTTCTATTTGGTCAAGGGTAGATATAACTGCGTGCATCTAACTTTTGTAAGTGAGATGCACCTCCCTACTCCCAGATCCGCTGTTCCTAGATCCGCTGTTCCCTGTTCCCTTTGCTAAAGCAATTTTTCCCTTTTTCCTACTCCCTAAATTCCCAATTCCCAATTCATAATCATGCAGGTGCCAACTAGTTCCTTCGACAAAATCAGCCCCACAGCTTTACTAGTGGCTTATGCCAGACAGTTTACCGATATTCCTTATGCCCAAGAATTAGCGCAATTGGTTAATGCTCAAGCTTTCGTAGAGCAGTTACAAAAACAACAGTCCGATAACTCCTTTGAAGTAGCCGTTTTATTTGAAGGTCGGTATAAAGCTATCAATCAAGTGATGGCTCAATTTCAAACAACTCAAATCATTGAACTAGCCTCGGGCTTGCTGCCACGGGGTATGGTAATGTCTCGGGACCCTTCTACAACGTTTATCGAGAGTGATTTGCCAGGGATGATAACGCGCAAACAGCAACTGGTGAAACCGCTAGTTGGCGATCGCTCAAACTAGCACTTTGTTGGGCTTGATGCCACTAGTCAACCCAGCCAATTCCCTCTCGATGTAGATTATCTAGATTCCCAAAAGCCCATTACTGTAATATGTGAGGGACTACTGCTGTACTTGACCTTACATCAAAAAGAGCAGGTATTTGCTAATGTCCGGGAGTTGCTTCAGGTTTATGGTGGTGTGTGGATAACCCCTGATTTAAATACAAAAGAAGATTTGGGTAGGATCCGAGGAAATAGCCCAGGTTTGCAAAAATTCAGCCAGACAGTCAGAGGGATGACGGCCACCTCAGACACAGATACTATCTTTGACAATTTCGATCAGGTTAGGCAGTTTTTAACGGAGCAAGGGTTTCAGGTTCAGCGGTATAGTATGCTCAATGTATTAGACCAACTAACTTGCTTGCAACCGTTGGGGATTAATCCTGCTGTTGCCGAATCTATACTCGCGGATTCATTTGTTTTTGCCCTTACTCCGGACATCGGAAGTTAAATAAGCGCGTTTATCCAGTAATCAGGTACAGTACTAGTTGAGGATTATTCCCTTAAGATAATCTTTAATATTGCCTATTGCCTTTTGCCTATTGCCTTAAAATGATAAGCAATGTCGCTCATCAGTATCAGAATTGCTATAGTATGTTAGATTGCATCGTGATTGGAGCAGGGCCAGCTGGTATAGTTACTACCAAAGAATTACTGGAGCAAGGAGTAGGCGAGGTAGTCTGTTTAGAGCAAGCAGAGGATGTGGGCGGGGTTTATGCCCATGCCTACGACAATTTAGTGCTGACTACCTCTTGCGCATTTAGTATGTTTTCGGACTTCTGGATAGGTGATGGCAATCAGCACAAATTCTGGACAAAGAACGAAGCAGTTGACTATTGGAAAAGCTATGCCAAACATTTTGGCGTTTTAGAGAAAATTCGTTTCAATTCCAAAGTTGTAGCACTCACTCCTGAAGAAAATCAAGGGTGGGAAATTAAATTAGCCTCTGGAGAGATTTTGCACTCAAAACGGGTAGCTTTGGCAATTGGTAACAACAGTATATCAAATTATCCAGAGTGGAAAGACTTATTAACTGAGGTGGAGTTTTCCCATTCCAAGGACTATCGTAATGCCAATAACTTTGCGGGCAAAACCGTATTAGTGGTTGGGGGAGGTGAGTCAGCTTCAGACATAGCCCTAGAAATATCTCGTGTCGCCAACAAGTGCTGGATCAGCCTTCGCAATTCAGCTGGGTGGATAATACCCAGGAAGAGGGGTTCCTTTGCTCTCGATAATGCTAGTCATCGGGGTGTATACGGTCTACCAAGGGACTATGGACATACTTTGACCCAATTGCTCTTTAAAAAGTGGTTGAGCCAAAATGAGCCAACTTACGACATTGCTGTTAAACTCAATCAGAAAGTTAAAGCTAAAAAAGGGCTCTGGGGAAGCTATGGAACTAAAAATTTCTCCTTACCCAAGGCAATTGTCTATCACGGCTGTCAAGTGGTCGGCGAAATAGTAAAGGTAAAAGATGGTGGCTCGACATTGATCGCGGCTGATGGGGAAACCCTTGAAAACGTGGATGCGGTGGTATTTTGTACGGGCTACAAAAACTATGTGTCTTTCCTACCTGAGCACTTGAGAAAAACTGACCCCCGGAGTCTTTACAAACATATCTTTCATCCCCAGTATCGGGACAAAATCGCTTGGATTGGCTGGGCACGTCCTGCCATTGGCAGTCAGTTTCCTCTTACGGAAATGCAAGCGAGATTTTTTGCCTTGATTTGCACTGGCCAACGAACTCTTCCGGCTTCTGAGGAAATGGAAAAGGTGGCATCTATCGATAAAACCAAATATTTAGAACAGTTTGAACATAATGCTGCTCGCATCCGAAGCTTGCTTGATTATCATATTTATATCGATGAACTAGCTGATTTAATTGGGTGCAAACCGCCCTTGTGGAAATACTTTTTCTTACATCCTCGGCTCTGGCTTACTATGGTATATGGTCCGACCCAAGGTACCCAGTTTCGTTTGCGAGGACCAGGCCAAAAGAAAGCTTTGGCTCAAGAGCTAATTAGGAAGTTACCAGTGAGTCCATTCAATCATGTCGTGGTTGTCAAAGCTGGTCTAAGAGGTCGTGTGATATATGGGTTCAAGGCTGTAGTTAAGGGGTTGTTGAATCCGCTCTATTTTGCTATGAATTTGGCCAGAAACAAAGGTCAATCAGGCTCATGGCTTAATCAGCGATGCAGCGCGGTCTTGGGGGTTTCCCCCATGAGCGACTGCATCAAGAAGGGCAGTAGGGAGTAGGCAGTAAACCCTAGAGTCAAGTTTTGTATCATTTAAGTTAACTCTGTTGACTTAATCCTCTTGAATGCCATGACTGACACTGTTCTTGACGTCCGTAATCTGAAAGTCCAATTCCAAACCGATGTAAAACAGGTCACAGCCGTTGACAGCATTGACTTTCAACTGCGTCGAGGACAAACCTTAGGGATTGTAGGGGAGTCAGGCTCTGGGAAATCGGTCACGTCTTTGGCCATCATGGGTTTGATACCCTATCCTGGTAAAGTGACCAATGGCGAGATTTACTTCCGACCCTCAGTTCATGAAAAAGAGGTAGATTTACTAGGGCTGAGTCGTGATCAAAAGCAGTCCTACCGGGGTGGTCAAATCTCGATGATTTTCCAAGAACCGATGACTTCCCTTAACCCAGTGTATACCTGTGGGTTTCAACTGACAGAAGCGATTCTGCAACACCAGGATGTTTCCCAAAAAGAAGCAAGGCGTCAAGCCATGGCTCGTCTTCAAGAGGTGAAGCTACTCCCTAGCGATCAACAATTGAGGGAGACTTTTCTAGAGGAATTCCGTCGGGAGAACCCTGGTCAAGCTATACCAGGGGAACGGCTAATTAATCGCCACATTAACCAGCAAAAACGGGAAATATTAAAGCGCTATCCCCATGAACTGTCTGGTGGTCAATTGCAGCGGGTCATGATTGCGATCGCAATTTCTTGTAACCCTGATGTGTTAATTGCTGATGAACCCACTACTGCTCTGGATGTTACCGTACAGGCAACCATTCTGGATTTGCTCAGGGAGTTACGGGATACCCGAGGGATGTCCATGATTTTTATTACCCACGACTTAGGGGTAATTGCGGAAATTGCTGACAGCGTAGCGGTGATGTACCAAGGGAAAATTGTGGAAAGGGGTGATGTCTGGAAAATTTTCTCTGAACCAAACCATCCCTACACCAAGGGATTATTAGCCTGTCGCCCAACTCTCGACCAAACTATAACATACCTACCAACTGTTTCTGACTTCATGGAGGTGGTAACTACTCCTAATGGAGAAGAGGTGATCCGAGAAAAATCAAAAGGGTTTAATGTTGACAGGTTCCAGCTTCAAACTTCCCCAGATAACCTACCCTACTCGAACGCTAAAGGCGAACAACCTTCAACCTTCCAACCTTCAACCTCCCAACCTTCAACCTCCCAACCTTCAACCTCCCAACCTTCAACCTCCCAACCTTCA
>NZ_CEYLVT010000009.1:0-25173 GCF_982860115.1 Moorena sp. | reverse complement strand
ACCACACCACCATTAGTTTCAGTTCGTAACTTACAAGTAGGTTTTCCCATTCGAGGCATATTTGGCGGGACGAAACGCTATCTGATGGCAGTCAATGGAGTATCCTTTGATGTTTATCCCAGTGAAACCTTGGGGTTAGTAGGAGAATCCGGTTGTGGAAAATCTACCTTAGCACGAACATTGCTGCGTTTGATTGAACCAATGAGTGGAGAAGTACACTTTGATGGTAAAGAGATTACCAAAATCAAGGGTATGGGTTTACGGCAATTACGCCGTGAAATGCAAATTGTGTTTCAGAATCCCTTTAGTTCCCTCGACCCACGACTAAAGATTGGGGAAGCAGTGATGGAACCCCTATTGATTCATAGTGTTGGGGGTAATAGTAAGGAAAAACGCGATCGCGTGGCTGAGTTGTTGGAGCGAGTGGATTTAAATCCTGACTGGATGAATCGCTATCCTCACGAATTTTCTGGAGGTCAGCGCCAGCGGGTCTGTATTGCTAGGGCACTCGCTCTTAATCCTAAGTTTATCATTTGTGATGAATCCGTTTCTGCTCTAGATGTTTCCGTACAGGCACAAGTCCTGAATTTGCTGAAACAATTGCAGGAGGATTTCGGGTTAACCTATATCTTCATTTCCCATGACTTGAGTGTAGTCAAATTCATGAGCGATCGCATTATGGTAATGAACCAGGGCAAAATTGAAGAAATTGGTTCCGCTGACAGTATTTATCGAGAACCTCAGCAGGATTATACTCGTCAGCTGATTGCTTCTATTCCCACTGGTACTCTCGATCGGATTCAACAGCAGCAACACAGACGACAAGCTATGGAAATACCTGAGATTAGTGATCCATGGTCAGTTAATTCTGAGATTAGTGATCCCTGGTCTGTTAATTAAGGGAAAGGTTATTTTTTTTAAATTCAAAATGCCAAATTAAAAATTCAAAATTACATAAGCTATCAGCGAACAGCGATTAGCGCTACGCGCACGCTACTTGAGGTGCTATCAGTATCGAAGTCTGTGCCACGAGTCATGGATTTTTACCCAGACTCTCAATTCTCATGAATCTGGAATTATTAAATTATCTCGTTCTAGTTTTATTTTAAGTACCGATCTAGTAGCGTGAGCTAAAAGCTGACGGCTGTTCGCGCAGCGTGAGCTTTTAGCTCACGGCTGACGGCTGACTGCTTACAAAATTACTAGCCTTATAATTTTGAATTGTTGACAAGCGATGCAGCGCGGTCTTGGGGAGCCAGTGCGGTCATGGGGGTTCCCCCCATGAGCAACTGGCGTGGTTTCCCCCATGAGCGACTGCATCAAGACACGGATACAAGCCCCTGAAATGAATTCAGGGGTATTTTTTAATTTTGAATTGATAATTTTGAATGGTCGCAAAGCAATCCACCTTCCTCCCAAATTAGGTTTTTAAGTTTTTTAACATTTTTGCATTACTTCCGTGTTTTGTGTTATTATTAAAGTAAGGAGATAAGGAGATAGAAAGAAGCCAGCGGAAACTTTAGACCCTCTACGCTGGCTTCTGGCTCCTCCATTAACACTTGGAGATACATCCTATGCTAAAACCATTTCACCCTGATGGTGAGGCTCACCCCTACCAAGAAACTGTGGAACAGGCTTCTAGCCTGTCCCACACTGACTATGAACTGGGGTATAGTCATAGATCCCTTATATCGCTATACCCGACATCGCTGTCAGTGGCGGATTTGCCACCTCATTTTGCGCTAGCGCTATACTTTTGGACTTCACCAGCCATAACCGTACTAGCCTGGGAACAAGATTTAGAAACTCTAGCAGTAGAGGAGGCTTTATGAAAAAGCCCCGTCCTCTAACCGAAAAAGACCAAGCCTTAATTCAGCGCTACAGTAACTGCCAATTGGGGATGACACCACAACAGTTTTATGGCAAATGGTTAGTGACTTACGAGGTCATCGCCTGTATTTGCTCCCGTTCGGAAGCTACAGTACAGCGCTGGTTTGCCAGAGGTAATAACTATCGCTCTCCCATGCCAATCGATTTGTACCATCTGGCCATAATGGATTTCCTTCTGGAGCATTTTGAGACAATTCCTGAAGAAGTCAAGAATTTCCTGTGTCCACCACATTAACAAGATGGAGATATCCGGAGATGGGCTCACAATCGTCTTTATTTCTTTGATATCCAGATAGCATCGGTATTTTCAGGCTTGGGTAATGGGTAAGGTAATTGTGATTACTCTCGTACCATTACCCATTACTAAAAAAAACACCAATGGTTCAAAGTAGGACTACAAAGAGATTCCTAGGACTATGAGACATAATTGTTATTTTTATGTCCTATTTTTTATTAATTATTAAGGGTAGAATCAATTTTCATTGCTAATATACTACGTAATCCTTGGAAACTATCAAGTCTTAAGGGTTTAGTTAAGTGGAAATTTTCATCATGTAATATCACTTTATGTAGAAAATTTGAGGATTTTTATTCTCTACTACCTACTTAATAATCTATAATCCCTTTGCTAAGGGCTAGTTTAACTAGCAAGTAAATTCAATCAATTATCTAGGAGTAATTTTACGATGTCAGACATGAACAATCCAGAAGAAAATTCCCAAGCAGTTCCCTTCTTTGCCCGCTACCTAGAGGGACAATTTCGTGAAGACTTATCTAAGGAAGAAATGGAAGCTGTCAAAGGGGGTAGTCAATTTCCTATTCGCCGTCTTACCATAAAGTCCCCATCTGATCGGGAAGATTGGTCGGGGGTAACCTTTAAGTTTCGAGATGATGTATCTGTGACTATGAAGTACCCATCGGATAATGAGGATTTTGTGACTATGAAGGCCCCATCGGATAATGAGGAAATATAGCAATCCGTGTAATATTTTCAGACCGGGGATATCTGGAAAATGGGGAAGAATCTACCCAGAGCCTAACTTATTTATTTTAGGTTTCAATTAAAAATTTTCGCCAATTTGGCGTTACAGCTAGGGAGGCATGGCTTTTAATAGATTTATAGGAAAATAGTTGTGTCTATTCATGGGTCTATTCATGGATATACTCATACTTAGCCACATCCTATCTCCTATTTCCCCACATCTTATTTATCTACTAGGAGTTTAAAGCCATGTCTAATATGGACAAACCAGAAGAAAATTCCCAAGCAGTTCCTTTTTTTGCTCGCTACCTAGAAGGGCAATGGTGCGAAGAGCTATCTGAAGAAGAAATGGATGATGTTAGAGGCGGTCGCGGATTTGCGATGACACGGAAGTACCCCTCTGATTGGGAAGATAGTGTCGGATGCTTTACTCGGAAGTACCCCTCCGATCAAGAAGAGGGTGGTGGTGGTCCAGTCATGACTAAGAAGTATCCCTCAGATCACGAAGAGGGTGGCGGTGGTCCAATGGTGACTGAGAAGTTCCCATCGGATCAAGAAGATGGTGGTGGTGGTCAAATTGTGACCCTAAAGTTCCCCTCTGATTTTGAAGATGCTCACCAGAAGTAATATCGTGTCTGGTTGACTATAGCGTTATTTATAACTGCTATAACACAATTAACAAAGGTCAAAAATTGGATGCAGCAGGTAATTACAGCAAAGCTGAAGTTGAACTGCACACCGGAGCAAAAAGAAAAGCTTCGTGCAGTTACTTTAGCCTATCGTGATGCCTTGAACTATACATCGAAATTGGCGTTTGACAAAGGCAAAATTTCCTATGCGGCTAAGTTACAAAAGCAGGTTTACTACGACATTCGAGAACGCTTTAGGTTACCAGCCCAAATGGCATGTAATGTACCTCGACAGGTAGCTGCAATCTATAAAAATCTCTGGATCAAAGTAGAGCGTAATGCTACTCACTTAAAATCCGGCATTACCAACAAGCGGTACCAAGGGTTAGATACCCCTCCTAAATTCATAGCTCGGACTTGTACGTTTAGTTACAAGCGTGACTACTCGTTTGTTAAAGGTAAAGCTAGCTTAGTTACCTTAGAAGGTCGCATAAAAGTTGACTACTCCGGATATCAAAAACACTTAGACTTGATTCATTCAGGTGTTGCCAAAATAGGTACAGCAATAATTTACTATGCTGAAACAACCAAGACTTACTATTTACTAGTAAGCTTAGAGTTGGATTTACCCGATATTAAACCTGAAGCGATCAAACGTGTTGTTGGTGTGGATGTAGGTCAGCGCTATCTAGCAGTAACTGTTGATACGAATAACACAGCTAGTTTCTTTTCTGGCAAGTCAGTAATTCATAGAGCTAATCGTTACTATAAAACGAAACAAACTCTACAGCAAAAAGGCACTCGTTCGGCTACCAGACGGTTGATAGTCCTGTCAAAACGAGAGAGACGGTTTAACGCTGATATTAATCACTGTATTGCCAAACGTGTAGTGATTTCTGGCTCATTGATTGGTCTAGAAAATATTACCCATAATCCTGATAAAATTAAGCTAATACAACTAGGCCATGACCCATCTATAAAACTGTGTAAACCCCATATAAATAAAAGGATTTGGGAGTTTACTAAGTTACATTACTTCATTGACTATAAAGCCGTTTTGGGAGGCGCTTTAGCGATTAGAGTTGATGCTGATTTTACCTCCCAGTCATGTCCTCGTTGTGGTTACACCAGTAAAGCCAATCGACCCAATAAAGGATTAGATTTTGATTGCATGGCTTGTGGATACAAACTACATGCTGATTTAGTCGGAGCAAAGAATATCGCACTGAGAACTCTCCTCTTGAGGCAAGACTTTGAGAGGACGGGGCGACTTTCAACCGTCCCTGATGTGTCCCAGGATGAAACCAAAACTCTAGACTGAGGGGATTGCCAAAGGCTATACCTATCTTGGTACTTAGATTGGAGGTGGACTGTAGACACAATCCCCTTCCCAAGGGTGTACTCGATTAGGGTACTCGATTAGGAAGGGGTAGTTGAAATAATTACCGATACTATTTCTCGCTTTGCGTCAACTGAGCTTTTGAAACCCGCGATCAGCCCTCAGCGATTAGCTTTGGGCTGAGTGTTATGTATTGAAGCGTTATTTATTCTTCACCATTTAGGTATATGAACCGATCCCGTGATATAATTCTATTAATAACCCACAGTAATGATTACTTCACTATTGATAGAGTGGCGGAAGCCCTATCAAAACGAGGGGCTAAACCCTTTCGCTTCGATACAGATCAATTTCCCACTAAGGTGCAACTAGCAGCCGGAATCAGTAGCGAGGGGCTTAGTTACCAGTTAGACTATAGTGGACACTCAATTACAACCGAAGACGTGCAGGGGGTATGGATGCGCCGACTCTGGCATCCACAAGTCAGCCCAGACTTAGCTCCCCAATTCCAAGACGCTTGCGTTAGGGAATCATTAGCAACGATTGATGGTTTCTTAGATAATCTCAACCATGCTCGTTGGGTAGATAGGTTAGAACGAATCCGAGAGGCAGAAAACAAACCACGTCAACTCAGAATTGCTAATGAAGTTGGTCTGCTCGTTCCCCGCACTCTGGTCACGAATAATCCAGATCGGATGCGGGGTTTCTTCGCGGAGGTTGAAGGAAAGATGGTAGCTAAGTTGCTTACTCCTCTTTCCTATAGTATGGAAGCTTCTTCTTTTTTCCTATATACCAGCGTTGTGAAAGAGAAAGACCTCCAAGAGGCAGAAATGTTGCGCTATAGCCCCATGGTCTTCCAAGAGGAGATTCCTAAACAGCGGGAGTTGCGAATAGCATTCGTGGCGGGAAATTTATATGTAGGAGCTCTCGATGCTTCTCGGTATTCTGCAACAACGATGGATTGGCGCTCTGCTAAACCAGAAGACTGTCCTTGGGAACCTGATCAATTGCCCAGTGAGGTTGCCCATGGCCTGAATGCTTTGATGGCAAGGTTGGGACTAACCTATGGCGCTATTGATATGATTGTCACCCCAGACGGTGAGTATGTCTTCCTAGAAGTTAACCCCACTGGCGAATGGGGCATGCTAGAGCGAGATTTGGGTTACCCGATTTCTGATGCGATCGCACAAGCCTTATTGTCTGACGTTGTCAATTAAGGCAAAAGGCAACAGGCAACAGGCAATAGGCATGCTAGCAATAGGCAACAGGCAATAGGCAACAGGCAACAGGCAACAGGCAATAGGCATGCTAGCAATAGGCAACAGGCAATAGGCAACAGGCAACAGGCAACAGGCAATAGGCAACAGGGAAAAAAACTGTGTACCTCATTAAAATAAAAACGCTATAATCAAGAGAAGCTTTATATAATTATCGTCAAAAAATACCGTAATATATAATTACAACAATGCTATAGATGACTGAATTTTTACACCATTTATAATTCATGCTTAATTGACATTAAAATTATATAAAATTATCCAAAATATAACTATATATAGTGTGTGGATTTAGGCGTCATTAAAATACAACTAAAATTACTTATTTTTTTAATCAACTATATAGTTGATTAACTATTGCCTATTGCCTATTGCCTATTGCCTTTCCCTAAGGAATTCTGTTCACAACCAAGATAAAAACGCTAGATACTTAACAATGACAGTTTTAATTATTACCCATAGCCAAGACAACGAAAGCATTCCCCTAGTGGTAAAAGCCATTGAAGAAAAAGGGGGGAAAGCCTTTCGATTTGACACTGACCGATTTCCCACGGAAGTCCAACTAGATGTCTATTACGGTAAGAATAAAGACGGTAAGAATACAGAAAGACTAATCCTGAAGTCTGAGGAAGAAAAGCTAGATTTGCAGGAGGTCTCAGCAGTTTGGTATCGACGCATTGCCATGGGGGCAAGAATTCCCAGCACGATGGATCCGCAAATGCGGCAAGCCTCTATACAAGAATCTCGTGTAACTATCCAAGGTATGATTGCCAGTATCGATGGCTTCCACTTGGATCGGGTTGCTGTGGTTGAGCAAGCCAAGAATAAGCAGTTACAGCTAAAAGTAGCACGGGAACTCGGGATAGATACTCCCCTTAACCTGACCACCAATAATCCTGCAGCAGTGGTGGAATTTGCCAAAGAATGTGAGTCAGGTATAATCACCAAGATGCTTTCATCCTTTGCCATCTATGATCAGCAGGGAGAGGAGCAGGTAGTGTTTACCAATCCTGTTAAACCAGAGGATTTGCACAACTTGGATGGGCTAAGGTTCTGTCCAATGACCTTTCAGGAACATCTTCCTAAGACCCTAGAGTTACGAACCACAATTTTAGGTAAGCAAGTGTTTACTGCTTCGATAGACTCTCAACAGTTTCCAGGTGCTCGTTATGACTGGCGGCGACGGGGCGTTGATTCCCTAAACGCTTGGCAGCCCTATCAGCTGCCCCAGGATCTGGAAGAAAAGTTGCTGAAGCTAATGGATTACTTTGGCTTGAACTATGGCGCGATTGATATTATTCTAACTCCCGATGGTCGCCATGTATTTCTTGAGGTCAATCCAGTGGGAGAATTCTTCTGGCTTGAGCTTTGCCCTGGCTTACCAATTTCCCAGGCTATTGCTGATGTTTTGCTGAACTTAGTACCACGTCGTTCTTAGCATAGCAAAGGGAGCAGGGAGTATAAAATAGGGGTAATATAGCGCTACGCGCAAGGCAATTCCTGTGTTTACAACCCAGATACAAACGCTATCTATCAGAGTAACATAGGTAAACTAGTTTATAGTCTGGGTTTAAAATCAGGATAATCTGATCATGAAAAAGCAATTATTTTATCTAATTAAACTAACATCTACTATTTTAATTACTTGCGCTTTAATTCTAGAGATATGGTATATTTATTTACAGTTAAGCGATGGCTCTCTACCAAGTAAACTCTATTATGCCTTGTGGCTAGGAAGTTTCGCTCTAATCTCCCATTTCATTGAAGGTGTAATCGCTGCTTTTAAAGCTGACAGTTGTGATAAAAATCCTATAACCTATGGCATTTATACGTTTTTTGTGGGGTTTGTTGGATTGTGGGAATTATTTAATCCAACTTCAGAAAGTTCTAGTTAGAAATAAACCCTTGTACCTAAGCATTCAGCCGTCAGCGGTCAGCAAATAGCTGATAGCTGTTCCCGTAGCGTGCGCGTAGCGCATTAGCTGACACTAATTCCTTAGCTTAACGGCGGCGAAAGAGCTGCCTTAGAATAAACCATGCTATTAAAGCAACACCAATGCCAATGCCCAGGCTTTTCCAAAAAGCAGGAGTCATAACAACAGGAACTTCAGACTTAGGGGGGTTTTGAGCAATAATAATTGCAGCAGCAATTTGGCTAGTAGCTAATCCAAAACCAGCGATCGCAATCATCTGCTCAAAGCGTCGGTCTCGATCTGCTTGATAAAGCTCAATCCGCCCTCGATTCGCCTCTAGCAAATTTTGAAGCAGTGTTAATCCTCGCTCAAACCGTTCCTGATCAGCTTTAATTTCACCCTGATACTGGGGTGCAATGATTTCTAGAAACTTAGTTTGAAACCCTAAGTCTGTTTGAGGAGATTGATCAGAAATTTTCTTAAGGCGCTTCTGATAATTAGCCAAATTAATCTCAATGGTTCTACCTTGGTAATAGAGCGCCGTTAAATTAGGTGAATATCGTGATAGAATTTCAAGGGCTTTGGTTAGATCTATTTGCAGTGCTGAAATGTTAGCATTCGCCACTTGATTGGAGGCTTGTTCAGTTAGTTGCTTGATTACGGCAAAGTCAGCTTTAATACTTTTTCGTAATTGTCGAGTTTGGTGATAAGCCCAGATAATTTTATGACGAAAGCAGAATAAACGCATTAAATCGAAGTAAATCTTGCTAATAGCTCCGCGAATAGATTCCATAGAGTCATCAGCAGGAAATAAGCAAATTAGCACATGAGCGTATTTGCTATTATCATTACCAGAGTGTCGCCATAACTCGTAAATTTCTCCTCCTAATAATTTACCTTTACCATTTAAATCCTTGTCCCAATCAGGTTTATTGACTAATTTTGTGTAACATTTTTCAGCAATTGCTTGGTTATCCTGCTGATTATTGACTAACTGTCCCCAAATCAACCAAGTACGCCCAAGTTCATTCATTGAAGAAGCTGTGGATTCTAAAGCATCGTCTTGAATGTGCTGCTGAATTTGTTTATTGATATCCTCTAGCTCACCAATAGGCTTGGGCAAGTAGGGACGATCACGTTTATGGCCAGAACAATCCACTAATAGCCCATAAGTATCTTCAAACTGGATAGGATAGTAGTGACCATCTAAGCCTGCTTCAAATTTGCGAACTCGTTTTGCTCCCAAAAGCTCCACGTAACGAGCCTCAGCATTTTCTTCAGCAGCTCCCTCTACTCTTAATTTTTGATTTAATTTTTGATTTCGTATACTTGGATCGAGATTGTTTAAGTCGTGGTAAATTTTGCGCCAGAAATAGTAGCGGCTGTTCTGAATTTGCTGATCATTATCCCCAAACCCTTCTCGCAGGTCATAAAGAAACAGATCGATGGTCGGACAAATTAGCTCTGGTTCGCTCATGATTTCCGCTGCTTGATCAGTTGAAGAAGTTTGCTTAGGCGACTTGGTTTTTCGGCTTCTTGTTTAGCTGCCTCAACAGAGTTACTCGCTCGAAATACATCATTGGATTGTTCGCCAATCAGTGATTCTGCCTTTTCATCTGGTTTTGCTGGAATCGGTCCTTTGCGGCTTTCGCTATCATACTCTTGAAAAACCTCACGGGCTTGTTGATAAAGCTGATGGAGCGGTGGGTAGTTTTTAGCGATCGCACTCAGTTTATCTGTATCAGGTTGATCAGACATTTCATTGAGTTGCCGCTGTAAATCCGGCGGCAAAGGTGAGTCTAACTGAGCTAGCGCTACCAAAAAAGCATCTCGGGTAATTGCAGCAAGGGGATTATTCATAGCGATGTTATTTATAGCTGTAAAGGTAAACCAGTGAGAGTAAATCCTGTCCAATGGTAAGGATGAGCGAACGGTCGCTCATCTTGAGGCTTTTTACTAAACCTGTAAATCTCTGTCTCCAAGAAACTGCAAGTATCTCCATTCAGTGAAGTGTAAGTTGCAAGCAGTGTCTTGAGAAACGCTATCAAAGTCTGGTAATTAGCATCCCGGAGCCAGCGTTGGGCTTCTCCCAATGCGATCGCAGCAGCTGTCCCATCCTTCAGTAGTGAATAGAATTTAACCATTAGCAGAAAGCTAGAAATCGATTGCACTGTCCACAGGGTACTCACAACGTTGTGGGCACCACCACGTAAACATCCACTGACTAATCCCACGTATTCAGACGTAATGGTTTGGTTGCCAGTAACAGCGGTTTCACAGGCAGAAAGGCAAACTAAACTGTTGTCTTTTACTAAGGGAATTTCTCCACAAATATCGACAACAGTAAGATGGTCTTCTCCCGTAAGGTATAGGGCAGACGTTTTCGGATTGTTGAAGTTATATGCAGCATGTCCGGAAAAATGAAATCCATGATAGGCTTGCTGAAGCATGTCACTAACTTTTTCTTTAGTTGCTTGATCAGATTGAATGGTTGTAGTTGGGAACATCTGGGCAATCAACTGACATTCTGCCACTGCATACAAACCGTCAATTAGATGGTGCTGTTTTGCTGTTGTATTGTTGGGAGCTTCAACGCTTAAAAGACCGGAAATCGACCCTTCACCTCGTGTTTGCCCTTTCAAATTCAGCCCCATTTGAAGACTGGGGAGGTAGGTTAAAGTGAAGTTATCAGGAAAAAGAACATGAAGGGGAAAGCGGTGAAGATCACGATGGGGAATCAGAATAATTTGGCTAACGCTACTGGGAAGTTGAGCAACAATAGTTGGAATCTTTAGTATTTGCTTCAACCGTTCCAGTTGCTCAGACATTTTGGTACGCCATCGATGATTTTCTCGTGCTGTTTTATCCTGCGCTTTCCCATAATCTGTGTAGCGCTGATTCCAGTTAGTCACCCATGTTTCAAATTCTAACAATTGTCGATAGGCTTGGGGTAGCTGTTCTGGTTTTTCTTGGCTGGTTTCTACATCATCCTCAGGAAGGATAGCAGGAATTTCAGTATCCGATGTCAAGATAAATGTAGTGATACTAGCTGGACTCAGGTGCCAGTAAACGATAGCTGTTGAAGGATTCAGTAATTGCCCTACTTGTTCTTGCTCTAAACTATTAGCTTCACCGCTGTGAGCCGAGAGTAACCAAGATAAACAGGTATTCTTGCCTGTTTCAGCGGTTTCTAATGCTTTAACGAGTTGACCAGATTGGACATAGTAATCTACTGTCAACTGCTCAAAGCTAGCATATTTCAGGGCAAGTTGTTGTTGCTTAAGTGGGTCAACTGTTTCACTCAATAACCGTTGCAGTAACGCAGTGCCCTGTCGTCCTAATTGATTTGCTTGATCACTTTCTCCTAATCCCAGCAGAACTTTAATTAGATCTTTCAAAATGTCTAAATATCTTTCCCTATAATTAGGCCCATCTAAAAGTCTCAGAGCTCTTTGGTAGTAATTTCTGGCTTTGCGCCAGTGGGAGAAGCAATCTGCTTGCTTTTTCCCCTGCTCATCATGAGCCCATCCTTTGGCGCAGTGCAGTTCTGCACAAGCCATAGCATAATTAGGGTGTTCTGGCTTCAGTTTAAGTAGCCCTTCATCCCAAGCTTTTAAAGCTTCATCAAGACCTCGGTAGCGATAGATTGTCCAACCTCGGTTTCTCCAAGCTTGCCAACATTGTTGATCATTCTGCAAGGCTTGATCGTAGGCAGCTAGTGCATCATTATAGAAGCCTAGCCCAGTCAGTGCCCATCCTCTGCCGTTGTGAAAGTCAGCATATTCTGAATCAAGAGCGATCGCACGATTATATGATGCTAATGATTCTTCATAGCGATACAAGTCAGTAAGTATATGCCCTTGGTTTGCCCAAGCCATTTTAAATTGAGAGTCAAGTTTGAGAGATTGCTGAAAAGAATTCAATGCTTCTTCAAGCTGTCCTATTAAATATAAAGTTATTCCTCGATTATACCAGATCAAATGATTTTCTGGTTCAATTTTGATGGCTCTATCAAAACTAACCAGCGCTTGATCAAATTCTTTTAATTTCGCCAATGCCGAACTACGCCATAACCAAGCAGCGTAATTATCCGGCTGAATTTTTAGAGCCTGATCATAGCTAGCAATGGCTTCGTTATATCGTTGAGAGTTGAATAAGCTGTTTCCACGTGAAACCCACGGGAAATAATTATCATTTGATAGTTTAATCGCGGAGTCATAACTCTTAATAGCAGCCTCATGCTGATTTAAAGCTCGTAAACAGGTCGCTTTGTTAAGCCATGCATAGTAATGATTAGGAGATATTTCTATAACTTTAGCAAAACTAGATACCGCTTCTTCATAGCGGGCTAGCTTTGCTAAAGCATAGGCTCTTTGAAACCATACATTATGATCACTATAGTTGATTTCGAGGGCACGATCATAGCTAACAATTGCTTCTTCATGACGGCTTAATTTTTCTAAAGTAAAGCCTCGCCAATACCAATTGTTTAAATATAATAAATCATCTGGCTCAATCTCTAAGGCTTTATCAAAGCTGACAATCGCTTTTTCATAATCTTTACTGTTGTAAAGAGCTATCCCTAGACGATACCAGCAATACAAATACCGAGGGCAAATTTCTAACGCTCTATCGTAGGCAGCGATCGCTTCGTCATCCCGTTTCAAGTATGAGAGTATGGAACCCCTAAATTGCCAAAAGCGAGGGTTTTCTGGATCAATCCCGATCGCCTTATCCAAAGCTTCAAGAGCGTCATGGTCTCTTTTCAATTTCGACAGCGCAATACTTCGATCGTGCCAATCTTCAGCATTTTGAGGCTCTACTGAAATTGCCCGTTCAAAATCTTGCTGGGCTAATTCAGCTTGACCGATTGATTGATAGCTTACTCCCCTTAGAGCCAGAGCAAGAATGTAATCAGGTTTAATTTGAAGAGCTTGAGTGTGGGAATCGATCGCATTTTGATCTTGGTCTAACCAACCCTGGGCTAACCCCAAGGTACACCATGCCTCAAAATTCTGTGGCTCTAGCCCAATGATTTCCTGAAACGTCTCTAATGCCTTTTGATACTGCCCTTCAAGAATTTGTTGATTTCCCTGCTTCAGCA
The DNA here is from genome assembly GCF_982860115.1 of Moorena sp. NCBI lineage: Bacteria > Bacillati > Cyanobacteriota > Cyanophyceae > Coleofasciculales > Coleofasciculaceae > Moorena > Moorena sp. Next base: position 12,039 of record NZ_CEYLVT010000009.1, on the reverse strand, counting down.
GTTCTTTGACACTGGTGCATCTCATAGTCTAACGGTCTAATCAGGGTTTAAGCTTTCGAGCCTAGTGTTGCTGCAACACCGAGATGCACCCTTTCACAGATTTGTCAAGCTCTGATCAGTAGTTTCTCTTGCTATTTTATACAAAGTTTAAGAAACTGTTTATTAAGTAAATCTTAAGACAGCTTAAATCCCTTACTATTGCTGGGTTACGGCAATTTATAGAAGTGTGGGCAGTGTGGAAAGTGCTGAATGCTGTTCGCGTAGCGTGTGCGTAGCACATAAGCTGAATGCTGTTCGCGTAGCGTGTGCGTAGCACATAAGCTGAATGCTGATAGCTCAATGCTAATAGCAAACCCAAAAGCTATAATTGCTTGATATAGCTAATTGCCTAACACCTATGAGTCAGCAGCTCACTCTAGAAATCAGCGATGAAGTCTACGCCAACCTACAGCGTAAGGCCAATGCAGTAGGAATATCCATAACGGATTGGATAGTCGCCGTTGTCAGCAGACAGGACGGAACGGTTAGCACTACGATGCTGTCTCCAGAGCAGCAAGAGCAGGCACGACAGAAGTTCAAAAGCCATGCAGGTGCTATCAGTTAGTCGATACTCCCTACTCCCTTCTTCTTAAGACTCACCTACCGTCCCCGCAATTCTGTTTCTAGTTTCCCTAAATCCTCTTTCAAGAAAACCGTAAGTTGCCCATTGAAAGCCTTGCCGCTATCATTTTGAGTTATTTCTATCCAATAACCGTATTGTTCTCCTAACAAAAGTTGACCCTGCTCAGCTGACCACAGTGGTAGGTTTTGTCGCCGTGATAACTCTAAGATTTCTGGAGAAGGATAGGTGTATACAAACTCAGCGCTATTGTAATCTCGATAAATCTCTGGACCATAGACAGTGCGCAGGGATTCCTCCAGGCGTTCGAGGGTTACCCCATTCACTTGGTCATGGATAGCAATGCGTTCACTGCGAATGGTACTCCGGTCTTTTGGATAAGAGATGCTACCAGGAGGCAAGACAGTGGCTTGAAAGGTAAATCGTTCCCCAGCTGTATCACTTTTGCGCACTACTAAGCCATCTCCAATACCAGGCCGTAGGGTGGGGTGACCGTTAATCCATGCAGCAACTTGATCAGTCCTCTGACCAGGCAGGGCGCTAACCCGATTACCAGTTAGTGCGAATATAATGCCCAGTGATAGAAATGATCCTATTTTTATGACATTCATAGCAGAGCACCTGTTACCTGAGTCTTAGGTAAATTCTAGCATTTTGATACCCAAGCAGAAAAACCCCGACCTCCAAGAGAAGTCGGGATGATTTTTACTAAAGCAAGATGGCTTTTAGCTAATCGATATCCTAGAGTTGTCAGCTATCAGCTGATAACTGACAGCTAATAGCAACACCTAGAATTTTTACTTAGAATCTAAAGGTGGTACGGATCGCTCCAACCCAAATCGTATCATTGTCATCATCGTGATTAGGATTAAAAATCACGTAGGCTCCTGGAGTAATCGTGATGTTCTGGGTGATGGGGAATTTGTACTGTGCCTCAATCAGGTAAGAAGTATCATCATCTTCATCAGCACCATCAATGTCGGTAGCCTTAGGTGGCACACCTCCAGCAAAACTCAGCACAGCTCCCTCTTTGCCTAAATCCAGGAAAGACAGGTTAGCTGACCAAGTTAAGATTTCAGCATTGTCACCTTCTTCCACCGCACCATTATCATCTTCCGCTTCAGCATCAACATAACCAAACCAACCGCCTAGGTGAATTTGTGAGCTCAGGCGAAGACTCGCTTGTGCTCCAAAGCGATTAGCAGAGGTAGCCGTCTCCCCAAAGGGTTGCTTGGCCAAGTCACTACCAGTGCTACCGGAAAGATTCACATCCTCTCCTGGCTGGTAGCTACGGACGTAGGTCAAAGATATCTCCAAGTTATCAATGGGGGAAATCCCCAATTGAGCGCCAGCGCTATAGGCACCATTGAACAATCCATCTCCTTGGGCAGGACTAGGCGCATCGCCATCATCAGCTAGATAAAGTAGTGATAGATTCACCGCATCACTAAATTCATAGGTTAAACCGGCACCTGCTCCTTCTGGTCCGCGAAGGGTTACGGGGTTGCGGCGGACAAACCGCGATAAGCCACCAGTGCCACTGCTTTCCAGGAAGGGGTTCGTCGGGTCAAAAGGGTCATCTATAGCAAGCCCAGATGTTCCCACATAAGCCGTGGTTTTTGTACCAATGGGGAAACGGTAGAACACGTCAGGAATTTCAACATCGTTGCCACTATCCGCATCATGACCCAAGCGAGCCATGTCGGTACCGGTCACATCACTGAGTTGAGTAAAGTTTCCTGCCTCCAAACGAATTCTCAACCGGTCTTTCCCGGTGAAGCTGGTATTTAAGTTCAGACGTACCCGGTTGCTTAAGGTAATGTTTTCATCAAAGTCATCCCCACTACCATCAGCTTGTTCTTCCCCAAAGGCACCAGCGAAGGTAAATATGACCTCCCCTTGGAGTTTGGTGGTGGTAGAGAACTGATGGTCTTCTAGGAAAGCTACTCGACCTTCTAAGTTATCAACCCTTGCCCCTAGGGTAGCCAGTTCTGCTTCAAACTCCTGAATCAGCCGTTGCAGGGTTTCCAAGTCTTCCCTGGTAATAAAGTCAGCGGTGCTAGCCGCAATTAATCGCTCAATCTGGTTCAAGCAAGCATTCAAACCAGCCGCAAACTCATAACGAGTAGTTGCCCGGTTTCCACGGAATGTGCGGTTAGGATAACCAGCAATACAGCCATAGCGTTCTACCAGAGAGCGCAGAGCTTCATAAGCCCAGTCACCAGGAGATACGTCCCGCAGTTGGGAAACACTGGTGACCTGGTCTAGCTCATCTACATTTGTGCCCTCGTTGTTGTAGATATTGATTTGTTGTAGAATTTCCGAGTTAGACTCACTGGTCGCCTGAGCAACGGTTAGCTCTTGTGGAGCCACTTGAGTTTCAGTAGAAGATTCCTCAAAGCTGGGAGCACCATAGGCGTTGTTAGCCAACAGCAGCGAAGCCCCTAGCAAAGCGGGGCTATATTTGATCGTATTCCAAAAAACTGTTGACATGCTTTCTCAATCAACCTCACACCTAGTAGACAACACTATTAGTTATGTCTAGGACAACTTTGGATTAGCATATCACTTCTTGTGTGATTTTTCGAGAAAGATACTCATCCTCGATTCTAGTCACTTAAGATACCAGTCTCCATAACCAACAGAGCAATGGCTGTCTGTGCGAAGTGCGATTATACCGGTTGAGGTTGAAAAGTAGGTAACGCTTTCTCATAAACAAATCAGCTATCTGCTGTCAGTTATCAGCAGATAGCTGATAGCAAACCCTAGAATTTTTAACTAGAATTTTTAACTAGAATTAAAACCCTAGAATCTAAAGGTGGTACGAATTGCTCCAACCCAAATCGTATCATTGTCATCATCGTGATTAGGATTGAAAATCACGTAGGCTCCTGGAGTAATCAGGATGTTCTTGCTAATCGGGAATTTGTACTGTGCCTCAATCAGGTAGGACGTATCATCATCTTCGTCACCCCCATCAATTTCCGTAGCCTTAGGTGGCACACCCCCGGCAATACTGAACACAGCTCCCTCTTTGCCTACATCAAGGAAAGACAGGCTGGCTAGCCAAGTGATAATGTCAGCATTGTCACCTTCTTCGACATTACCATTATCATCTTCTGCGATCGCATCAAGATAACCAAACCAACCGCCTAGGTGAATTTGTGAGCTCAGGCGAAAACTGGCTTGTGCTCCAAAGCGATTGGCAGAGGTAGCGGTCTCGCCAAAAGGCTCCCTGGCCAGGTCACTACCAGTGCTACCGGAAAGATTGACATCCTCTCCTGGCTGGTAGCTACGGACGTAGGTCAAAGATATCTCCAAGTTATCAATGGGTGAAATACCCAGTTGAGCGCCAGCGCTATAGGCACCATTGAACAATCCATCTCCCTGAGCCGGACTAGGCGCATCACCACCATCAGCTAGATAAAGCAGTGATAGATTCACCGCATCACTAAATTCATAGCTGAAACCGGCACCTGCTCCCTCTGGTCCCCGATGGGTTAGGGGGTTACGGCTGACAAACCGGGATAACGCACCAGTGCCACTGCTTTCCAGGAAGGGGTTGGTCGGGTCGAAAATGTCCTCTATCTCAAGCTCAACGGTTCCCACATAAGCCGTGAATTTTTCACCAATGGGGAAACGGTAGTACAACTTACTAATTTCCACATCGTTGCCACCACCCTCATCATGACCCAAGCGAGCCATATCGGTACCAGTCACATCACTGAGACTAGTGAAGTTTGCTGCCTGCAAACGAGTTCTCAACCGGTCTTTACCAGTGAAGCTGGTATCGAAAACCAGACGTACGCGATCGCTTAAGGTAATGTTTTGATCAAAGTCATCCCCACTACCATCAGCTTGTTCTTCCCCAAAGGCACCAGCGAAGGTAAACAGAACCTCCCCTTTGAGTTTGGTGGTGGTAGAGAACTGATGGTCTTCTAGGAAAGCCACCCGACCTTCTAGGTTATCCACCCGTGCCCCTAGGGTAGCTAGTTCCGCTTCAAACTCCTGAATCAGCCGTTGCAGGGTTTCCAGGTCTTCCCTGGTAATAAAGTCTGCCGTGCTAGCCGCAATTAACCGCTCAATTTGGTTCAAGCAAGCATTCAAACCAGCCGCAAATTCATAACGGGTAGTTGCCCGGTTTCCACGGAATGTGCGGTTAGGATAACCAGCAATACAACCATACCGTTCTACCAGAGAGCGCAGAGCTTCATAAGCCCAGTCACCAGGAGATACGTCCCGCAGTTGGGAAACACTGGTGACCTGGTCTAGCTCATCTACATTTGTGCCCTCGTTGTTGTAGATATTGATTTGTTGTAGAATTTCCGAGTTAGACTCACTGGTCGCCTGAGCAACGGTTAGCTCTTGTGGAGCCACTTGAGTTTCAGTAGAAGATTCCTCAAGGCTGGGAGCACCATAGGCGTTGTTAGCCACCAGCAGCGAAGCCCCTAGCAAAGCGGGACTATATTTGATCGTATTCCAAAAACTTGTTGACATAAGTTGTCAATCAACCTCACACCTAGTAGACAACACTCTTGGACTCAACGCAGTCCGCAAGTTTCTCCTACAACCACTAAAATTCGGTAGTTATAGGACAACTCTGGATTAGCATATCACTTATTGTGTGATTTTTCGAGAAAGATACTCATCCTCGATTTTAGTCACTTAAAATACCAATTTTCTTAAGCAACAGAGCAATGGGGTCTGTCCGAAGTGTGATTATACCGGTTGAGGTTGTAGGGAAGGTAAAGGTTTATCCTAAAACTAGTCAGCTATCTGCTGATAACTGACGGCAGATAGCTGATAGCAAACCTTAGAATTTTTAACTAGAATTTTTAGCTAGTATTTTTACCTAGAATTTAAAGGTGGTACGGATGGCTCCAACCCAAATCGTATCATCATCACCATCATTGTGATTAGGATTAAAAATCACGTAGGCTCCTGGAGTAATCAGGATGTTCTTGGTAATGGGGAATTTGTACTGTGCCTCAATCAGGTAGGAAGTATCTTCATCTTCTGGATTGTCACCATCAACTTCGCTAGCCCTAGGTGGCATACCCCCGGCAATACTGAACACAGCTCCCTCTTTGCCTAAATCTATGAAAGACAAGTTAGCTGCCCAGGTGAAGATGTCAGCATTATCACCTTCTTCAGTTAGCCCACCATTGCCATCATCTTCGGCTTCAGCATCAATATAACCAAACCAACCGCCTAGGTGAATTTGTGAGGTCAGGCGAAGACTCGCTTGTGCTCCAAAGCGATTGGCAGAGGTAGCCACCCTGCCGAAGGGGCGCTTGGAAATGCTACTACCTGTGCTACCGGAAAGATTGACATCGTCTCCTGGCTGGTAGCTACGGATGTAGATCAAAGATAAATCCAAGTTATCAATGGGTGAAATACCCAGTTGAGCACCAGCACTATAGGCACCATTGAAAAGTCCATCTTTCTGAGCAGGACTAGGAGCATCACCATCATCAGCCAAATAAAGTACTGATAGTTTCAAGGCATCACTAAATTTATAGCTGAAACCGGCACCTGCTCCCTCTGCTCCGCGAAGGGTTAGGGGGTTACGGCGGACAAACCGAGATAAGCCACCACTGCCACTGCTTGCCAGGAAGGGGTTGGTGGGGTCGAAAATGTTATTCAAGTCAAGGCCAGTGGTTCCCACATAACCCCTGAATTTCTTACCAATAGGGAAACGGTAGTACAAGTCATTAATCTCAACATCGTTGCCACCACCGGCATCATGACCCAAGCGAGCCATGTCGGTACCAGTGACATCACTGAGCCTAGTAAAGTTACCTGCCTGCAAACGAGTTCTCAACCGGTCTTTACCAGTGAAGCTGGTATCGAAGTTCAGACGTACCCGGTTGCTTAAGGTAATGTTTTCATCAATGCCATCCCCACTACCATCAGCTTTTTGATCCCCAAAGGCACCAGCAAAGGTAAACAGAACTTCCCCTTTTAGTTTGGTGGTGGTAGAGAACTGATGGTCTTCTAGGAAAGCCACCCGACCTTCTAGGTTATCCACCCGTGCCCCTAGGGTAGCTAGTTCCGCTTCAAACTCCTGAATCAGCCGTTGCAGGGTTTCCAGGTCTTCCCTGGTAATAAAGTCTGCCGTGCTAGCCGCAATTAACCGCTCAATTTGGTTCAAGCAAGCATTCAAACCAGCCGCAAATTCATAACGGGTAGTTGCCCGGTTTCCACGGAATGTGCGGTTAGGATAACCAGCAATACAACCATACCGTTCTACCAGAGAGCGCAGAGCTTCATAAGCCCAGTCACCAGGAGATACGTCCCGCAGTTGGGAAACACTGGTGACCTGGTCTATCGAATCTACATCCTTGCCCTCGTTGTTGTAGATATTGATTTGTTGTAGGATTTCCGAGTTAGACTCACCAGTAGCCTGGGCAACCGTTAGCTCTTGTGAAGCCACTTGAGTTTCAGTAGAAGATTCCTCAAGGCTGGGAGCACCATAAGCACTGTTAGCCACCAGCAGTGAAGCCCCTAGCAAAGCGGGACTATATTTGATCGTATTCCAAAAAACTGTTGACATAAGTTGTCAATCAACCTCACACCTAATAGACAACACTCTTGGACTCAACTGAGCCCACAACTTTTTCCTACAACCACTAAAATTCGTTAGTTATAGGACAACTCTGGATTAGCATATCATTTTTTGTGTGCTCAGGGGAGCTAGCTTTTCGAGAAAAATACTCGATTGTAGTGACGTAGGATACCAATCTTTTTAAGCAACAGAGCAATAGCTGTCTGTGCGCTCTAGATAATACCGGTTGAGGTTGAAGAGGAGGTAAGGCTTTGGTAATAGTCAGGTTAAGAAGAATACTTTTATGTTTAGAGCTAGCATATTATCTGGCTAGGATATGATATAGCAATCCTAATTGCGACGTCAACAAGCAAGAGGAGCAAATTCTTACCCATCTTTACCCTCTTGGCTTGTTCTGGTATATAAAAACTCAGATCGGATTTCTATTTAATTCGTGAACCTAACGGCTAGGAAGAACTCCTGAACGGTGACCAGTGACAATATAAGAGACTCGTTGACCAATATTGGTAGCATGGTCAGCCATTCGTTCTAAATGGCGAATCACTAATCCTAGTAAAAGAATTGGTTCAACAACACCCTTGATATCCCGCTGACTGGCCAAGGTTTGATACAGTTGGTCATAGGCATCGTCTACTGTGTCGTCCAGCTTTTTGACCGTTTGCCCAGCAATGGCATCTAAATCCGCTAGGGCTTTCAAACTTGTTGCCAGCATAGCTTGGGCATGATGAGACATCAGTTCCACCTCTGGCATACAGGCATGGGGTGGATAAGGAAACAGCTTTATTGATAGTTCTCCCAGGTCTTCAGCATAATCACCAATGCGCTCTAAGTCTCTTACCAGTTGCATAAAGGCACTCAGCAGTCGTAAATCTTGGGCAACTGGAGATTGCAGAGCCATTAAGGTGACACATTCCATCTCAATTTGGTGATAGTAGCCATCAATGCGCTTATCAAGAGAGGCAAGATGTTGGGCAGTCTCGAGATTGCGCTCAAAGAGGGCTTGATGGCTGAGTCGAAAAGATTGCTCTACCAGAGCCCCCATACGCAAAACATCTTGTGCCAAACGCTTCAGAGAGCGCTGGAAGTGGGAACGCTCAGAAATGTTACTCACAGAACTAGTATGAGAAGATGATAAACTCACCATAAAATCAGATTGATAAGGGAACACTAGAAGCCCCTGTTTTTTAAATTTATGCATGGGGAGAAAAGCTTTCCCGTAACATAAATCACTGCCCAACAGCACATCTTGAGTAGATGCGTTCGCGTAGCGTGGCCTGCGGCCAATCGCGTAGCGTGGCCTACGGCCAATCGCCCTTAGCCATCCTTCCGGTGAACAAATTAGCAGACAGTATTTAGATCAAGGGTTTAGGGGTTACAGGTTAGCTGGTTACAGGTTAGCTGGTTATTAAACCTTGGCCTATTGGCCACGCTACGGTAACAACCAAACAACTTTTAACCTTTAACCTTTAACCTTTAACTTTCAACCTTTAACCTTTAACCAAACAACCTACCAGGGCGAGCAGGATAAGACACTATAACACTTAGTAATAGCAAATTTAATCAACCTTTGGTGGTATCTGGAAGTGCAATTTCTATACAGGCACCACCTGTTTCCCAGTGATTGGTGGCTAGGATAGAGCCACCGTGAGCCTCAATAATTTGCTGCACAATGGCTAGTCCTAGACCACTGCCACCACGAACAGGTAATGGCTCTCCATTACTGTAATTACTCTGGTCTCTAGTCCTTGACTGATCTCCCCGGTAAAGTCGCTCAAAGACACGGGGTAAATCTGACTCGGCAAAACCATCTCCTGCGTCGATCACCTTAATTTGAATCCAAGTATCGCAAACAGCCGCCTTCTGGGAAGAGATAGCATTAACCTCAACTCTAATGGCAGCCTGAGATGGGCTGTGTTTAATACTGTTGTCAAATAAATTGAGAAACACCTGAGTCAGGCGAGAGGGATCAGCTTGCAGATACACTTGATTGGGTCCATGATAGGCAAGGGTTAAGTCTTTCTGTTGGGCTAGGAGTTCTAAGGTTTGCCAGACCCTAAAAATTAAACTCTTTAGTTCTATGGATTGACAGTTAAGATGTAGAGTCGGGTCTTGCTTGAGTTTACTAATTTCCAGCCAATCTTCCACAAGCTGAATTAGGCGTTTGACTTCTGTCAGCATTTTCTCCACCCAGCGGCTTTCCTGAGCCTCCAGACGGCTCTGTAACGTTTCCGCCACTAAACTAATGGAGGTTAATGGGGTTCTTAGTTCGTGGGCTAAATCCCCAAACCACTGGTTGCGAGACTCAGCCAGTTCTACCAAAGGTTGTTGGTTTTCCAGAAACACACCAACTTGTTTCTGGGGTAAGGGCCAACTGGAAGCTTTTAGATAAAGCGATCGCATTTCACCCATGGCTTCCCCATTTAAGCAACTGGGGTGAAATACCCATTCACAGATCCCAGGTTGCTGCTGCTGACGGGTAGTTTGAATCAGCTGATCTAATTCGTAGGAACGCACCCACTCCAGGAATAACCGGATTTCTCCTGATTCCCAGTCATGAATATGTAATAACTGACGTGCTTGCTGGTTGCACCATAGTAACTGGTTTTCTTCATCCACCAGAAAATAACCTAAGGGGGCTACCTGAAGTAATTCTTGCCAGGTTTGCAGTTCCTGCTCCATCACTTCTCGTTGGTGATTGGCTCTTGCGATCGCTTGCCGCAAACGAGAAACTGCTGACAATGAGTTGCTGGTAGCATCCGCCTGTAGTGTTCCCAACATTTGCTGTAGCCGTCGTTTGAGTTGGTGCTGCTGCCACAGCCACAGCCCAATTCCCAAAGCCAGACCTAGTAAAAATGCTAGGAGGATCATAAGAAAAAACAATATGAAGTATTAAGGACTTCGTACTTTATACTACTTTATCCTTTATCTCTCCTTCATATTTCATTCATTATTTATCCTTGATTCTTGATATTTTATCTATCCTTTATCTCTCCTTTATCTATCCTTTATCTCTCTTTCATTATTTATCCAAACCTATAACCAAAACCCCGTACAGTGATCAGGTATTCTGGTTTACTGGGGTCTTCCTCTAATTTTTCCCGTAACCAGCGAATATGAACATCCACTGTTTTAGTATCTCCCACAAAATCCATTCCCCATACTTGATCAATTAATTGCTCCCGAGACCAAACTCGGCGGGGATGATTAATAAATAACTCCAAAAGTCGAAACTCCTTGGGAGATAAATTAACGTCTTCTCCCCGAACCGTCACCCGACACTCTTGGGGGTACAGCTTGATCTCTCGGAATTGCTGCACTGGTGTTGGAGTCATACCATTCAAGTGTTGGCGACGAATTAAGGCTCGGCAACGAGCAATCAACTCCCGCATACTGAACGGTTTAGTGAGGTAGTCGTCTGCACCAACTTCCAAACCTAAAACCCGGTCTGTTTCACTAGCTTTGGCACTGAGAATCATGATCGGAATGGGATTTCCTCGATAACGTAGCAACCGACACAGATCTAAACCATTAACCTGAGGTAACATTAGGTCTAATATGAGCAAATCCACAGAGTAACCAGTTTGATCGCTATCCTGAAGCATAGTCAAAGCTGTAGCGCCGTCCGAAGCAGTTAAAACCTCGTAACCTTCTTCTTCCAGGGCTAGGACGATCATTTCTCGGATTAGTTCTTCGTCTTCCACCACTAAGACTTGTTTAGCCTTGGTCAGTTCTGAACCTGAAGGACTGTGGGGTATGTCGAGAGCAAGCATAAAGTAAGAAAAGTTGGTAACTGAGGTTACACGTCAAGATATACAAGCAGTGCCATGCATCTGTCAATCAGAATATTGACTTAATGATCAATTAACCTTATTTTTACCAATATATTATCTGGCTGCGGATAGATTATGGAGCCATTTTGCCTAATTAAGAAAAAATAACGATAAGCAAAAATCCTAGTAGGTAGTATTATAGGCAAACAAAACCTCTGCACCTACTGGCAACAAGAGGTTGGGCAAATGCCACAACAACTAACGCTCTAAAATTAACCATGCTGTTACACTTGAGTACTTGGACAGAAATTGAAGCTTACCTAAAGCAATCACAAGGGATTATTCTGCCCATTGGTTCAACGGAACAACATGGACCAACTGGGTTGATTGGCACCGACGCAATATGTGCAGAAGCGATCGCAAAAGGTGTGTCTGAGGCAACCAATGCCCTAGTTGCTCCCACCATTAATGTCGGGATGGCCTTACACCACACAGCTTTTCCCGGTAGCATCAGTTTGAAACCGAGTACATTAATTCAGGTGATCAAAGATTATCTGACTTGCTTGACCAGAGCTGGGTTTACCAAGTTTTTCTTTATCAATGGTCATGGGGGTAATATCGCTACCCTTAAGGCAGCGTTTTCTGAAAGTTACGCTCACTTGAGTGATTTACAGATTCCTAATGGGGAAAGGGTTCAGTGTCGGGTAGCTAATTGGTTTATGTGCCGTTCTGTCTATAAATTAGCTAAAGAATTGTATGGGGATCAAGAAGGTTCCCATGCTACTCCTTCTGAGGTAGCACTGACCCAATATCTCTATCCCGAAGCAATTAAACAAGCACCCCTCTCAGAAACCGTTGCGTCTGGACACCCAATTTATGGAGCCGCAGATTTTCGTCGCCGTTATCCCGATGGTCGTATGGGGTCTAATCCAGCCTTAGCAACACCCCAACATGGTAAGCAGTTTTATGAGTTGGCAGTCAAGGAGTTGAGTGCTAGTTATTTGGAGTTTATGGGCGCAGAGTAATTGGGAATCGGGAATCGGAACCCACCCCTAACCCCTCCCAGGAGGGGAACGGGAATC